>DALYNO010000259.1:0-6255 GCA_031975295.1 Anaerocolumna sp.
TATGAAGCCGCCCTACATTACCTTCTGGAACTGGATCCCATTTATAATCATCATATACAAATTGACGATATAGGATATCTTGAATTAAATGTAAATAGTAGCCTGTATATAAACTGTTAGTCACTAATTCATTGGCATATGTTTCTCTAAAATATGCTAATCTGTATGTTATCTTTGTTCCATTTAGTATCTTTGTTTTAAAATGGCTACTTGCGGTATTAATTGCAGATGAATATGCATCAGGTAATATGACACCGAGCTTAAAAAGATTAATATCTTGTATATCTATTTTTTTGGATATACCATCTGCAATAGCCAAATGCATAATTCTAGATGCCATACAATTCTCCTTTATTTTAACTGTTTGTGAGCAATCATAGTACTATAACTGCCAAACCTTAAGTAAACCTAGTAAATAATATATCTAATATATCATGGAATGGATAATATTTCAAATTAGTTTCAAAAGACTAAATGTACTTCAAAACTGTCATAGGTTTTTCTTAATTCCTCTATTGTTTTTTGTCGTGCTTTAATAAGTTCATATAAGGTATCCTGGTTTACTTCGTTTAGCAACGAAATACGCACCTTAATGTGCATACCCACCTTGAATACATCACTTCTGAATTTATCTTTAACACCAGCAAAGTTAATGGATAACACTTTATTGACATAACACTTGACCTCTTTATCATCTGTAGTACCACCTGATAGTTCCTTAAAAGATGAAATAAGCACTTTTATCGGTTCCTTTAAGGATATCAGAACAAGAACAAGGGTAATGAAAAAATCACCTGTATAATGTAAAAAACCGAAAGAGGCGTTTATATCTGTCATATTAAGGAAGATGATAGCTATTCCTATACCCAGTGATTGAAAACCGTCTATAAAGTTTATCTTAGTTTCAGCCCTTAATATGGTGCTAATATTATTGATTTTCTTATTCTGAGTTTGGTTGAAAAATCCCAGACCAAAGCACAATATCACCATTGCAATTGTAAATGGCAGTATCGGACCAATATTCATTGGACTACCTTTTCCATAAGCAAAGTATTCATATGCCGATATAGAGGTACCAACTACGGAAACAACTAACAGTGATAATGTGAGCAATGATTTTAAGAGGGCATATAGAGGTTCTAAATAATAAATCCCATCAGGATATGATATTGTTCTTTTTTTGCTTACTTTGGATATTACAACTGCCAGTATAGTAGAAATCAAAGCAATTAATGAGAAAAAGAAATCCAAAAATAAAGCTTGGATATTTGTAAGGGCATATACCCAAAGACCTAATCCGGTGATAATAAAATTCATAATCGAAGTTACCATAAGAGATTTTCTCTCTATTTGTTTTTGGTTCACAAGCTTACCTCCACAACTTTTGTCAATAATAAAACTACTTAAATTGATTTATCTTTACAGGTATATTATAATAGACATATAGTCGTTTTACTATATTCAATACAGCTACGAATTATCTGGTAGGCGACAAAATGAAGCTATAATGTCGTTTTGAAAGGTAGGTTTTTAATGAATATTGATGATAGACGAATAAGGAAAACAAAAAAAGCCCTTAGAGAAGCACTTTCTGAGCTTATGATGAAAAAAGAATTACGCAGTATTACAATTCGTGAATTGAGCGATACGGCAGATGTGCACAGAGCCACCTTTTATGCACATTACAAAGACATCTATGATTTATACGAACAACTTGAAGATGCCGTAATTGCAGATATTGGTGCTATCATTGTTGATGATTTCGCCCACAATTACAAAGAAATGTTTAAGGCAATTATTGATTATATGATTGATAATTCCAAAACATGTCGAATGTTTCTAAGTACTCCAACCTTTCACCATAGACTTAGCAATTTCCTTGAAGAAAATTATCTTGCAGAATGGAAAATTGAAACTGGGGTTAAGGTGGTTACGGAAGAATGGAGGTATTTAACCAGATACCATATTCAGGGGTTTCTTGCTATGATCAGACTTTGGGCTGAAAATGATTATACGTATTCCAAGGATAAACTTACGAATATGATTTCAAAAGTAGATGAGCAGTTTGATGGTTTTTTCTTACAAGTATGACTTAGCTGCTAATATGGTATTAACATATAGGCAGATTCCTGTACATCCCTAAAAAACCTCTGAAATATTAGAAAGTGATTTAGATTCATAAATGAATAACAATAAAAAGAAACGACAAAAACCCTTTAAACATTAATAATGAAAGGGTTTTTGTTTAATTATAGTTATACGCTATTATAGTTATATGCTTACGTAATCAATCCGATTTAAAAATCTATTACGCAAGTTCAAATCATTTATGAACCATAACTGCCGGAAGGATCAAAGACTGTTTCTTTTACCAATCTTTTCTCGCTGGAGGCAGTACGTTTTTTATTTAATTCATGCAAGAATTGTTCTTCATCTATTGGCAAGTTGACCATTTGATTTAACCAGGAGGATAAATGCATGGCATTAGACAACTCTAATCCATGTATGCCCTCCACTCCCTTTGCTATTAAAGGTGTTCCGCGTAGAATATGATCTGCAAATGCAATTAAGACACCCACATGCTGGGAGTTCTTTCCGTCTGTTGTTACTTCAACAAATTTACCTTTGGGTGGTACAAAGCCTTCTTTTGTGGAAAAACAATGTTCTCTTTCACTAATTTCAAGCTCAAATATAGTAAGGTTGTTATTTTCACAGACCAGTTTGGCTTTTTCTAACGTGATTTCCAGTCTGTTGGTTCCCGGAGCATCTCCTGTTGTGGTCACAAATACTCCTGTAGCACCATTTTCAAACTCTAAATAAGCAGTAACATCATCCTCAACCTCAATTTCATGCCATTTACCTTCATGGCAGTGGGCTAAAACCCTGGTAGGCATACCACAGATCCATTGCAGCAAATCCAAATTGTGTGGACATTGGTTCAGTAACACGCCTCCCCCTTCCCCATTCCAAGTTGCTCTCCATTCACCGGAATCATAATAAGCCTGTGTACGATACCAATCCGTAATAATCCAGTTTACTCTTTTTATCTGCCCATAAACCTTGTTCTCAACCAGTTCATGCATTTTTCTGTATAAATGGTTGGTTCTCTGGTTAAACATCATGGCAAATACCTTTCCGGATTTTTCCGCCGCTTCATTCATCTCCCTCACCTGTTTGGTATATACACCTGCAGGTTTTTCACAAATTACATGAATTCCGTGAGAGAAGGCTTCTATAGCGAGGCGTGGATGATCATAATGAGGAGTTGCAATCAATACGGCATCAATGAGACCTGATGTGAAAAGCTTACTTGCATCATGAAAAAAAGCTACGGACTCAGGTAATTTTTCTTTACTCCATTCCTTTCTGGATTCTTTTAAATCACAAACTGCCGTAAGCTGCATTCCAGGCACTTTTCCTTCAATTATATGTATGGCATGTGCACTTCCCATATTGCCAATGCCGATAATACCCATTCTTACCATCTTATATCCTCCTTGTCATTTCCTACTGATTACCTATTATTAGCGGTAACCAAGACTTGATAAATTATTATAACTGGTCTTCAAACATTGAAACACGCCGCTGGAATAACAGTTATCCTGCTCTACAAGTAAATATTTTGCATTTGTATTTTTGAGTGCATCAAGTATGGCAGGGAAATTCATATTTCCTTCCATCACCGGTGCCATTCTAATCTCCATGCCTTTTACAGTCATATCCTTTAAGTGAATACAAGGTATACGGTCCCTTAAGAGGTCAATCCACATAAGAATATCTGCTCCTGCTGCCTGTACCCAATAGGTATCTAATATAATACCCATCTCTGAAGGTGAAAATGCTTCTACCATCTGCTCTATTAACCTTACTCCATTTTTCTTTTCAAATTCAAAATTATGATTATGATACATAAATAACTTGCCAGCTGCTGCAATCTTCTTTAAAGGCTCTCTAAAATCCTCTACAAAGTAGGTAAACCAATCCGGATCTCTATATTTTTCAGGAAGAGAACCAAGTCCTATGTAATCGCAGCCCATTATGGAATGTTCCTCAATCAGATTTTCGGTATCATATAAGATTCGGTTGATATCACTATGGGTTAATACAATTTTAAGCCCCAGCTTGTCACAGATTTCTTTGATACTTTCAGGCTGAATACCGCCACCAATAGCTGAAAGCTGTACCGTTGTGTATCCTATTTCTTTTATATTTAATAAGGTTCTTTCCAAATCAATTAAGCTTTGCGTAAAATTTCTTGTAGTATATAATTGTGCTCCTAAAATCATAGCTTACCTCTTTTCCATTTGATTAATATGTATCTCTATCGTAGGAAGGTCATTTAATAAGTTCCTGAAATGCTTTTGCTGCCATTATAAAGGCATCCCGTCCATTATTACTTTTTTCTTTTTGTGTGGACTGTTCTTCATCCCTCTCAAGTTTAGCCAGACCACTAAATTCAAACAGATGGGGTTCCAAACTATAAAATCCGTTATAACCGTTATCCATCAAATCATTTACAATCCTTTCAATATTGCCGTTACCCATTCCTGCTGGGACAACTTCATGGCTATCTGACAAGGCATCCTTAACATGTACATAAGCCAGATAAGGCTTTAATAAATGATACGCTTCTATGGTATTCTGATTACACTGAATGAAGTTGGCAAAGTCAAAGATCAACTTAAAATTATCACCATAAAACTCCATCATTAACTCTTTGCAGCGTAGTGCATTGTCACCATATATGCCTTTCTCATTTTCATGGAGCAGGATTATCCCTTCCTCTTTCGCATAAGCAATCATATGTTTTATACGATCAAAGACCTGTTTTTTATAGTTCTCCTTGATCTCATCATGAGGAATATAAAAGCTAAATATGCGTATATATGGTGTCTCGAATAATTTAGCTATTGCAACTACATGGCGGAATAGGTGAAAATGTTCATGAAAGTCCTCTGTGATACTGATTTTGCCAATGGGAGAACCAATTGCAGAAACCTTAATACCTGCTTCATCTAGCTTACGTTTTAACTCCTGTGCTTCCTGCAAAGTATATTCACTAATGTTTTTATTGTAGGCACTACGAAGCTCCACATAGGAAATACCACATTCTTTCAGTACTTCTATCTGTTTATCCATATCGGGATCAATTTCATCGGCAAAGCCTGACATAACATGGTTTTTATTGAAATAGACCACTTGTTTTTCTCTTGCAGACTGGTATATATCCATCATTAGTTCAAAACTATCCTTCACAAAAGGAAGGCTAATAGGAAATTGCTTTTCTTCTGATAGACAATGATAGAAATCTGTTATGCAGGCTTTATGTCCAGTACCCCAGTAGTCTTTTCCCATTGTATAGCCCTTGTGAAAACTGATATGTTCTATCTCACCACTTGGATATCGTTTGGTTACCTCAGCCCCCTCCATACGAATGGTACCATTTTCACATTCCACCTCAATAAAAACTGGTGCATTGCCGCTATAGGCAGTAGTGCCGTAGAAAAGTACAGGAATATGACCAAACTCCATATAAGCTTCTATGGTATCTTCAACTTCAATGCTCTGTTTTAAATGTTTGTTATGCATAGAAGCTTCCGTCCAGGCAGGTGTTCCCAAAAACTGTACCAGTAAATCCAGAGTATGTATGGTCTGATTAATCAGAGCTCCGCCGCCTTCTAATGATGCAATGCCTCTCCAATCACTTTCCTCATAATATTCTTTTGTTCTCTGCCAGGTAACAAAGGCTCTGGCCCCCTTTACGCTGCCCATATCCTGATGAATTAACATATCCTTTACAGCTTTCACACTCTCATTATAACGGTTTTGAAAACAAAATCCTAAGTTTGCATTCTTCTCTACCTTTTCCAATTGTCTGAATTGCTCTCTGGTAATGGCAGGCGGTTTTTCCATAAATACCGA
The DNA here is from genome assembly GCA_031975295.1 of Anaerocolumna sp. Lineage (GTDB taxonomy): Bacteria > Bacillota > Clostridia > Lachnospirales > Lachnospiraceae > Anaerocolumna. Next base: position 5,923 of record DALYNO010000259.1, read on the forward strand.
AATTCCCAGTTCCATTGCATAAATTGCCATGGGTACATGAAGATAATGAGGTGTACAAATATGCAGTACATCTATTTCTTCCTTTTCGCACATTTCCTCCAAAGAGCTATAGCTAGTGCAATGTTTCTCACCAAATTCCTTCGCCAATTCCCTTGCCTTTTCAATACATCGGTCAGCAACAGCAATCAATTGACAATTAAGCAGCTCCTTTAATATGCCGCCATGTAACTGAGCAATGGCTCCGCAGCCAACAATAGCACATCTCATCATATCTATTTACCTCACTATGTTCCATTTATTATATATAGAATTATATGGGTAATGGATTAGTAT
>DALYNO010000260.1:0-6236 GCA_031975295.1 Anaerocolumna sp.
CACTGCAAACATAATCATAATGAGTTGTACTGCCTCGTATTACGGCACCCAAGCAGATGACAGCGTCATATTTTTTGCTTCCTGCCATTTTGGATGCGATTAAAGGTATCTCAAAAGCTCCTGGTACCCAGGCAATTTCAATATTCTCTTCTGAAACATCATGTCTCTTTAGACAATCCATTGCACCGCCAAGTAACTTAGCTGTTATAAATTCATTAAAACGAGCGGCAATAATTCCAATTTTAATATTACTAGATACTAATTTTCCTTCATAAACTTTCATTTTGAGAGTCTCCTATGCTATGATTAATCATTTATTCTTATCTGTGCTTTTATGGGTGTAATCTGAGGACAACATTGATATTAACTTATACCATATTTTCCCTGGTCCCTTCTAGTCTAGATATCTGGGTTTCATCTGGGTTTTCATAAATTCTAATAGTTTAGTATATGTCCCATTTTTTCTTGTTTGGTTTTTAGATAGAACAAATCATGTGAATTTGCTTCCATTTGAATAGGCACTCTTTGAATGATGTCTAATCCAAAATCAGAAAGTCCATCTATTTTATGTGGGTTATTGGTCAAAAGTCGCAGCGTCTTAGCACCTAAATGACGTAAAATCTGGGCGCCAATGTAATACTCACGGGGATCTCCAGCAAAGCCAAGGGCTATGTTAGCCTCAAGTGTATCCAACCCCTTATCTTGCAGTGCATAGGCTCGTAACTTATTCACTAGCCCAATTCCACGGCCCTCTTGTCTTAGATAAAGAAGTACGCCACGCCCTTCCTTATCAATCTGTGCCAGGGAAGAAGCAAGCTGCTGTCCGCAATCACAGCGATTAGAGCCAAAGGCATCCCCGGTTAAGCACTCAGAATGAACACGGCATAACAAATCTTTTCCATCTCCAATGTCACCCTTAACAAGTGCAACATGATGTTCCCCATTTAATAAATTCACATAACAATAAGCAGTGAAATCACCATACTTCGTAGGCATTGCACTAATTGAGGTTTGTTCCACTAAAACATCACATTTCTTACGATATTCCTGTAAGGCCTTAATCGTAATAAACTTCAGATTCCACAACTTAGCCAATTCCATAAGTTCAGGTGTACGCATCATAGTCCCATCTTCTCTCATTATCTCACAACATAAACCACATTCTCTTAAGCCTGCAAGCCTCATTAAGTCCACTGTTGCTTCTGTATGACCGTTACGTTCTAAAACACCATTTCTTTTGGCAAGAAGAGGAAACATATGCCCTGGCCGCTTAAAGTCCTCTGGTTTGGCATTGGCACTGGCGCATTTCATTGCTGTTATGGATCGTTCCACAGCAGAAATTCCTGTGGAGTTTTCTTTATAATCCACTGATACTGTAAATGCTGTACCATGACTGTCTGAATTTTTATCCACCATTTGGGGGAATTCCAATTGCTTACATATCTCCTCATTCATAGGCATACAGATTAATCCTTTACCGTATGTTGCCATAAAATTCACATTTTCTGGTGTGGCGTACTGGGCAGCACAGATGAAATCACCTTCATTTTCCCGGTCTTCATTGTCTGTAACTAGAATAATTTCACCACCCCGTAGTGCCGCTAGTGCCTCTTCTATTGTATTATACTGTTCCATAATCATACCCTTGTATATCATATAGGTTTACAAATATGATATTGCCATGCATACTAAGTTTATAGAACTATTCATGGCTTTTTCCTTTCTATTTTTTTGACGCTCTTCTAAAATCCATATTTACTTATAAATTCTTTTGTTAAATTGCTTTTTGGTGTTTGCTTAGACTCCTGTACTAAAAGTTTTTCGATGTATTTGCCCACAAGATCATTTTCTAAGTTTACTTTATCACTTACCGACTTTTGACACAGTATTGTTGACTTAATAGTGTGTGGAATAATAGAAACTGTAAAGTCTGTTTTCGTCACTTTCGTTACAGTAAGGCTAATACCATCTATAGCGATGGAACCTTTTAATACCACATAACCCAATATGCTTTCAGGGGCACGAACCGTATATAATACAGCATTATCATCTTTTTGAATCTTCTCTATTACCCCCACCCCATCAATATGACCAGTAACTATATGACCACCAAAGCGCCCATTTGCTGCCATCGCCCGCTCTAAATTAACAGGACTTCCTATTTTAAGTTCATGAAGTGCAGAGCGAATTAGGGTTTCATGCATGACGTCAGCCTGAAATGTTTTCAGTGAACTCAAATTATTTCCATTGGTCGAATTACTCAGGGGATGTAGCGTATTCTGAGAATATTTAGAGACTGTAAGGCATACGCCATTCACTGCAACACTATTACCTATTTGCAAGTCATCAAATATGATGCTGCCTTGAATTGTCAATACACAAGATTTGATACCTTTTTTTATTTCTGTTATTTTTCCTACTTCTTCAATTATTCCAGTAAACATTTCTTACTCACCTTACTTTCAATCAAAAAATCGTCACCTAATTGTGTTATGGTACTACCTGTAAGTATAATGGCATCTTTAGGATATTCGACCCCCATACCACCTACTGGGGTTAAAGCATTCATACCACCAAATAATTTAGGTGATATATAACACTGCACTTTATTCACATAGCCGCTCTTTAGAGCAGACCAGTTTAAGCTGCCTCCCCCTTCTAGTAAAATACTATCAATACCTGTTTCACCTAGTTTTTTAATTAATTCTTTAAAATCAAGGTGTTCTCCTTCTTTTGTAACAATCATAATTTTACAGCCTGCCTCAATATATGGCTTATGTTTATCAGGTGCAGAATAAGTGGTAGCAATTATGGTTGAAATAGAATCTGCTGTTTTAACAAGGTTTGAATTAAGTGGTGTTTTTAGGTTGGTATCACAAATAATACGAACTGGATTTCTCCCATTCTCTAATCTGCAGGTTAAAAGCGGATCATCTGCTATCACTGTATTTACCCCTACCATTACGCCAGCATATCGATTTCGATCCTTATGGACTTTTTCTCTTGCCGTTTCTCCTGTAATCCATCTAGACTCACCTTGGTATGTAGCAATTTTACCATCCATGGTCATTGCATACTTCAGAACCAGAAATGGACGTTTTGTCTGTATAAAATGGAAAAACACCTCATTTAGCTGACTGCATTCTCTTTCCATAACACCGTATACAACTTCCATCCCACCAGCTTTAAGAAGCTTCATTCCCTTTCCGGCAATTATTTGATTGGGGTCTTCACTGCCTATGACAATTCTACTGATTCCACTATGCAAAATAGCATCAGTACATGGTGGTGTTTTACCATAATGGCAACAAGGTTCAAGCGTAACATACATAGTTGCCCCTATAGGAGACCTGGTACAACTGGCCAGCGCGTTTATTTCTGCATGAGGTCCGCCAAAACTCTCATGATACCCCCTTCCAATAATCTCGTTATTCTTAACAATAACAGCTCCAACCATGGGGTTAGGATTTACCAGTCCACATCCTTTTTCTGCTAATAACAATGCTTCCTTCATAAACTTACTATCTTCCATACATCCCTCCTAAATAGAAAATGCCTTGAACAAAAAATTCAAGGCATGAAAAGAGTATAAACAGGTTCAATTCATCTTAATTTATAACAAAGAGTCTGCCTCGCCAGACTCTAGGCTGACGCGCTGTCACATCAGTGACACCTTCCTATAAACGTCATGCGCATCCTGCACGGAGTGCTTTTTATTTTACAGATAATGCAGAGAACTTTCCTATAAAATAAAAAAGCTCTGAAATGACTATAAATCATTCCAGAGCTAAGATTCTATAAACGTAGATAACATTCAACAAATGTATATACTATTTATCTTCTTTCATCCAGACTTTACTGTCGGCTTCGGAGTTACACCGAATCATGCCTTGCGGCTCGTGGGCTATACCACCGGTAGGGAAATTAACCCTGCCCTGAAGATTACTATTCAATTGTGTCATATTATATACTTTACTATTGTAAATGTCAATGGTATGTTTAGATATCATTGCATTCTTTTTATTATTTATTCTGCAGCAGCTCCCATAACATCTTTATAATTGTCTGCTGTAACTACAATGGCATCAACTGCTGTTTCCATTGTTACATCTCCGCCTTCTATCATGTTAAGAAGAACCTGAACAGAACCTGTTCCAACTAAATCTGCTGAAAAATATGCAGCAGCCTTCATAGCAGAACCACCCTCTTTTTTGAATTCATCTTTTGCCATATAAGCACCAAGTCCAACCACACAAGCATCTTTGTCAAGTCCTGCACTTTCTAAGGCACGAGTTGCACCTACACAGCCTTCATCATTTGCTCCTGTTACAAGCCATTTTTTAATTTCTGGATGTGCTGTAATAATTGCCGTAGCTGCAGTATTTCCTTTATCACTGGTTCCATCATAATCTGCTCTAAAGATTTTACTCTTATCAAAATCAGGACAAAGCTCTGTAAACTTGTTATATTCACCTTCAGCACGAGGTACACAGCTTGAAACTGTATCCATTGTCATAAGTAATAAGCCCACTTCCGGATCAGTAACCAGATTATTATCTTTGGCGTAGTTTGCCAACCATTCTCCATTCGCTTCTCCGATTACATAGGCATTAATGCCGACCCAAGGAGCTAACTTATTCCCAGCGGCGTCTTGAAGAGCGTCATCCGCTGCAACAACTGGAATATTCGCTTCTTTTAATTTATCAACAACTGCTTGAGACATTGTCTGATCAGGTACACAAGTTACAATACCTGAGGCCTTATTAGCAATGGCATTATCAATAGCCTTTAAGTATTCTTCCGGATTCATTTTTGCATCCACATAAATAAATTCCCCACCAGCTGCTTCTACCGCTTTTTTTGCTGCTGCACCTTCATCAATGAACCAGGTCTGATCACCAGCTTTATAGATACCATATACTACTAATTTGTTGCTAGCTGCTCCGGTATCTTTCCCTGTTTCTTCTGTTTCTTCTGCTTTTGTTTCTTTTTCTGGAGCAGTAGAGGTCGGTTTACTGCTGCAACCTACTAATGCAATTACCATAGTTAATGCCATTAAGATTGAAACTAATTTTTTCATGTTCTCTTCCCCTTTTCTTTTTTTAATATCAACACATACATTTTGTATGAATTGTTTCTTATGAATTTTTCATACTTGCAGCTAATAAACTCTTCTCACGATTTCTCTTACGGATATAGTCTGAAGTTAAAGCAAACAAAAGCAGTCCGCCTCTTGCAACAAATTGCCAGAAGGATGGCACATTAACCATAGTAAGCCCCATATTAAAGGCCTGTATTAAGATGATACCTAGTACAGTTCCTCCCATTGTACCAACTCCACCCGCAAAGGATACACCACCAAGAATAACAGCAGTGATTGCATCAAATTCTAGATTGACACAGGAGGCTGGTTGACCAGAATTCATACGTGCGGCAAACACGATACCACCAATGGCACATAGAATACCCATCATCACATAACAGATTAATACAATTTTTTCAGGGTTAAGTCCAGCAAGTCTAGCCGCATCTTTATTACCTCCTATGGCATAAATGCTCCGGCCAAATTTGGTTTTTGCTAAAATAAACCCAAATATTAGAATGGTTATAATCATAATCCATACAGCAAGTGGTATATGAAAGAACCTTACTTTCCCCAGCATAATAAATGTTTTATCACTGATTGCAATCGGTTTACCATCACAGACAATATAAGCAAATCCCCTAATTATGGATTGGGTTACTAAAGTTGCAATAAAAGCCTCCAACTTAATCTTGTTAACCATCCACGCATTAAATATCCCAATCACGGCAGCAACAGCTACTGTTATAATAACTGCCAGAACAAATGGCACACCCCAGCTTACTAATAAGGCAGCAATAACACCTGATAATGCAGCAAGGGAACCAGGCGATAAATCATTTTGTCCCGCAATGATTAAATAGGTATGTCCTATGGCTACAAGTCCTACTAAAGATGCTGCAACCAGTATATTTATTATGTTTGTTACTGAGAGAAAATTAGGATTCATAGATGAAAATAATATAAACACTACAACAATTGCCCCCATGAGTACCAGTTTGTCTCCACCAAATAACTGTTTAAGCTTAGCTCTTTTTTCCATTATTTATTTTCTCCTAACATTCCAAGACTTAGAAGTTTGCTCTCAGTTGCCTCTTCCCTAGAAACTTCCCCAACTATCTTTAAAGATTTCATAATAATAATTCTGTCTGAT
>DALYNO010000261.1:0-6184 GCA_031975295.1 Anaerocolumna sp.
AACAAATTGATACAAGTATTATTTTCCATATTGTATCAACCTTCCATATAAGCCTATCATCTATGGATACAAAAAATTTCTCCAAACCTAAGAAGTGGGAGGTACTGCTTGCAATAAATGCTGCCGTTAGCGCAGGTAAAAGAGCATTTAGCCAAACCACACCAACAACCATTACCTCCATGGCAAATAAAGTCGCTGCTACAGGGGTTTGAAAAAGTCCCGCAAAACCTGCCGCCATGCCCGCTATAAGCAAAATTCTGGAATTATTAGGTCTATGCAATCTTTTTCCAATGGTATGAGCAACTGTAGCTCCAAGTTGTACCGCTACACCTTCTCTGCCAGCACTGCCACCAAACAGATGTGTAATCCAGGTTGTAATCATAGCCAATGGAATTAACATTTTAGGTATATGATCTCTATGACCTAGTCCGGTTTGAAATACCAAAGTCATCCCTTTCGCACATTCTTCATTAAACTTCTGATACAGTAAAATAATGATAATTCCTGCAAATGCTAAAAATGGCAATAATACATACTGATTTCTTATGTCCGTAATTTCTAGTAATACTCTGCCAAATACAGCATCCAATGCTCCGATGATAATGCCAATAGGTATTGCTAATGTTGTATCAATCATAATATCTTTGTATTTTTCTACTAATTTCTTCATCTTTCTCCTCAAGTCATAAAAAAAACTAATAAACCTCTACAATAAGAAGTCATTAGCTATATAAGCGGTTTAGGTTTGGACACCAAGGGAGATCATCATTCCCAATTTCAATATATTTTAACTAGAATAACATATAATATTTTCTAAATCAAGTAAGGAACATAAATTATCTTTCTTAATTTATCTTTTTAAATTTATCTTTCTTAATTTATTTCCTTGTTCATGTTATATCTTTTTATTCTTTTATACAAAATATTATAAACACCACGCAAAAACCCAGGTACAAAAAAGATAAGCTCCCCTTATGAGATGACTGTATAATAACCTCTTCCTAATAGGGAGCTTACTGTGGATATAATACTATGCTTTATTATAAATAGTCTAAATTACAGAAAGAACCAATGCGCCTATGTAAATGGATTAGAATAATGATTCCTCATAACCATTCAGGTTATTTATCTGCCATCTAAAGGCATCTTCACACATTTGTTCAATTCCTTTGGTTGCTTCCCAATGCAATTCTTCTCTTGCTTTAGTAGGATCTGCATAACAGGTTGCAATATCTCCCGGACGCCTTGGTTTGATACTATATTTCACTTCAAAACCACAAACTTTCTCAAAGGTTTTTATCATTTCTAATACACTATATCCCTTGCCAGTACCGAGATTGTATATAAGTACCCCTTGTTTTTCATTTAATTTCTCAATTGCTTTTACATGCCCTTGACTTAAATCAACCACATGGATATAATCTCTTATCCCTGTGCCGTCTATGGTATCATAATCATTACCATAGACATTAACATATTCCAACTGACCTACTACAACTTTTGTTATGTATGGAACTAAATTGTTTGGAATTCCTCTGGGATCTTCTCCAATTAATCCACTGCTATGTGCACCAACTGGGTTAAAGTAACGAAGAAGTATTACATTCCATTCTGGGTCAGAAGTATGAAGATCTATTAGAATCTTTTCCAACATAAGTTTGGTGCTGCCATAGGGATTGGTGGTAGACAGTGGAAAATCTTCTCTAATTGGTACAGTTTTAGGTATTCCATACACCGTAGCAGAGGAACTAAAGACTATATTCTTAACATTGTGTTCTTTCATAACCTCACACAGCATTAAAGTACTGGTAATATTGTTATGATAATATTCCAAAGGCTTTTCTACAGATTCGCCAACAGACTTTAATCCAGCAAAATGAATTACAGAATCAATATGTTCTGTATTAAATATGTAAGTGAGCGCATCTTTATCCAATAAATCCGCTTTATAAAATGTTAAATCTTTTCCTGTAATTCTTTTAATTCGTCTTATGGACTCTTCCTTGGAGTTAGAAAGATTATCCACTACAACAACCTCATATCCAAGGTTTAACAATTCAACACAAGTATGGCTGCCTATGTAACCTGCTCCTCCTGTAACTAATATTGCCATAACCATTCTCCTAACGATATTTATTTACGATTTCACACATAGTCTTCCAATTAGCCTCCATATCCGACACTAATTTAAACTGTGTTCTTGCCCTGTCTAGATTATGATTACTGCGTAGTGTCCGAAAATATGTATCACCTTCAAGATAATCCGTAAGGAAACGAATACCACATTCAAGTGTCATCATTTTAGCTCCAACAGGCAGCATCTCAATTTCAGTATTTGTAAGACTTCCATTACAGCCTTCTAAAAAACCCTTTGTAAATAATTCATATAAAGACAAATTCAAATTAACTTTCTCTAAGTCAGTTTCATCTTCAGCACCGGTGCTGGCACCATACCGAATAGCATCACCAAAGTCATTAACAGAAAAACCAGGCATTATGGTGTCTAAATCAATAACACAGATTGCTTTCCCTGTTTTATTATCAATCATAATATTATTTAACTTAGTGTCATTGTGGGTTACTTTTAAAGGCAATTTACCTTCTGCTTGTAAATCCATTAATGTAGAAGCAAAGGCTTCTCGCTCCATAACAAAGTCAATTTCATTCTTTACATCTTTTAACCGATTGCAAATATCTTCCTCCATAACTCTTTTTAAAGTCTCATAGCGAACTGGAGTATTATGAAAGTTAGGAATTGTCTCATGTAAGGATTTCGCAGGGTAATCTTTTAATAAGTTTTGAAAGTGACCAAATGCAATGGCACTTTGGTAGAAATCATCTGGTTTTTCTACCCTGTCAAAACATGTAGTGTCTTCAATAAATTTATATGCTCTCCAGTAGGAACCTATACTATCCTTATAGAAAATCCCACCTGACTTTGTAGGAATGATATTCATAGTTTCACGATTTACATCCCCATGATTTTTTATGATTTTCTGTTTTAAAAATTCTGTAACCCCCGCCACATTTTCCATTAATTGCTCTGGTTGTTTAAAAGTATCATGGTTCATTCTCTGTAATATATAACGAATGTAAGAGCCATCTTTCTGTCTATAAAGGGTTACAAAGGTATCGTTAATATGACCATTGCCATAACGTTCATAGCCAATAAGACTCCCTTCAAAACCAATCTGCTCAATGGCTTCCTCAATTTTCCTGCAATATTCTTCTCTTGTCATCTCTTACCTCATTCTAAAATCAAGCCTTGTTGGTACTGGATATAGTTTCTCTATTTCATTAAGGGTAAACTCTTTATCCTTAGATTTACTCTTTTCTAAGTGTAAATAGTATTCCAGCCATAAATCAGATAGTAAAGTTTCTTCTTCTCTGACATAAGTGTACACTCTATCAAAAGCTGCTTTTACAAAATCCATTTTTTCTAGTTTTGCTGCTGCCTTAACTGCCAATAGATAAATTCTTTCCTCTTCTTTCACATCTGCCGGAAGCATCTCATACTCTCTCCATAACTGTTCATAATCTTCAGAGGAAAACAAATATTTAAAATATTCTGTAACACCAGCAACAAATCCATCACCTTTAAATAAATGTAATGCTTTTTTGATCAATTCTTCGTAAGACTCTCGATTATTTTCCAACTTTGCTATCATTGATAAATTATAATAAGCTAATGGATTTGGTAACAAGTGAATGGAGGTTTCAGCCATAATAGCACTCTTTACATAATTTCCTTCCTCCATATATATAATGCTTAGATGTAAATAAGTTAGCCAATGATTACCTGCTGGCTGTTTTATGCTCTCTTCAAGTAGTTTTTTATAGGGCTCCTTAATCATATATGCCTTTGGTAAACTATCTATTTCGGACTCAGGCATATACCCATAATGTAATAAATGTAACCATGGACTTTGTGCAGCAGTTAGGCTAGATAACGGGAAATAGAATCCAGAAGGAATTGGCTTTTCTCTAAATTTTTCTCTACAACATACTTCTAATGCTCCAAAGCCACTGCCAAAACTAACTATATTAACCGGCTCTATTATACTATACTGCCTTAATTCTTCTAATTGATCCTCTATATATTTTGTTGTAACAGCCTCGTTGATGCATTCATACAATTCACCCTTAGCCTTGTTCCAATCCGTTTGATAGAATCTTTTCGTATCAAGCTCCATACCTCCAAAGCACTGAACAAATTCAAGGCTTGATTCCGGTTTCATAATCATTCCATGCAACTGAGTAGGAGCAAAACCTCCTTGGATTTCAATATAGTCTCCCTGCCCTTCTTCAGACAGATAATCCTTCCATCTTTGACCACCTTTATGACTCCCCCAACAAAACATCTTTCTATATCTGAGCTGGCTTGAGGATCGTTCAAAAAACAGCCAATTGTCTGGATAGACTACAGCTTCCCAAGGTGCTGGATCTTCTGCTTTTGTTTGGAAGAAGTACTCATTGGAATTTGTAAAATTCGTAGGATAGGACCCATCCTTATCAGGCATAATTGGTAAATATGGCATACTGCCCTTACCAAATTCTTTGGTATTCATATCCAGATAAATGACCTCATCTGCACCTGAAAATATTCTTGCCTCCTTTGTTTCTTTGACTGCAATATTACTCCAATAATACATAGAGGTTTCCATCTCTTTATCATTTACAATTCTAGCGTACATATTAAGGGTTGCGCTGTCCTTAGGTAAATGGAAATCCAAATGCCAGAACAGGTCATGACATCTTTCATATTCATACATTCTTAAGAACTCTTCGCCGTTTTTATCTTTTAATATCCCACAAAACAAAGGGGAGGATGTTGTAAAACTATGTCCATACTGTCCCACATTCCATTCCACACCCCCAGAAGCCCAAGCATTGAGTATGGCTAAATTAGCAGGTTGGATTACTGGATTTGTAAATAACAAATCTTTCTTCAAAAGCTTGTGGTATAAGGAATAGAGTCTACCGCCATATTCTGGTAGAAATGTTGCCTTTAGTATATCATTTTCCATAATGATTGCTTTATAGGTGACCAAAGAACGACCTCTGTCATATCGATCCTGGATTTTGTAGGGAAGAAATCTAGGCGCAGTTTCATATCCAAGTAAAGAATTATCCTCCTCTTTTAAACTTTCATGAATACTTACTTTTTTACTTCTGTTAATATCTTTATAAAAAGGCAGTGGATTATCATTTGGTAAATTAGAACCTCTTATTGAAATCACTGTGTATCTTACACTCATGCCTGTTCCTCCTAATATTTCTCCTGATATTTCTTCAAATATTTCTTCTATCAAAATAATTTCCTTGCATTATCTTAATTACTTAACCTTTAAGTCCACCTCCTGTAATACCCGCAATAATCTTTTCTGATAAAAACAGGTACAAAATAAAGGTAGGTAAGAAAACAATTACTACGGAAGCAAACATACCTGCCCAGTCACCGGTGTATTTCATCGCATTTATCATAGAATATAAACCTACTGCAACCGGCCTTAGTTTATCGGAATTTGCAAAGATTAAGGACATAAAGTATTCATTCCATACATTAATAAAGTTAAATATTGTAACCGTAATAATACCCGGTTGCGCCATAGGAAACATTATTAGCCAAAAGGTTTTCATAGGAGAACAACCATCAATTGCAGCAGCCTGTTCATAGGCACTGGATAGGTTACTAAAGAAAGATAATAAAAATATAGTGGTATAAGGTACATTGATACCTATGTATAAGAATATTAATGTAAAACGATTAGCCATAACATTGGTTAGAATATCCATACCTGCTATTAAACTAAATAACGGTAATACAATCATGACAGCAGGTACACCCATAGCCGATACAAAACTTGTCTGGATAAACCTGTTGGCTATAAATTTAAATCGGGATAATACATATGCTGCAGGCCCACATACAAGAACCAAAGCTATACAGGATATAATGGAATATAGCAGGGAATTACCAAATATAACTGATACGTTTTGTGATGTCCAAGCTTTTATATAATTCTCAAAATGAAATCCTGTGGTAAACTTCAAGGCATTACCAGAAAATATATCCTTCGTGGTGGATAAGCTTGCTGCAAATACCCATCCCAATAATACAAAGGTAAAAAGCACCCATAATGTTAGAATCAGGTAACCCGGAGCAAGCTTTATTACATGTTTT
>DALYNO010000262.1:0-3424 GCA_031975295.1 Anaerocolumna sp.
AATTGACAAATTTTATAAATATCAATCCATTATTTCACAAAACATGATTTCTTTACTAATTTGTTCTTTAACCAATACGGAAATAATTGAATTTGTTAAATCTTTTTCAGCCTTCACTGCAAGTTTTTGATACTTTTCATTATGACCAATCTGATAAGTAACTCCATCTAAGGTAATGGATTCTTCTATTAAAACCTTTTCTATTTTTCCAATGAAAGATTTTTGATATTCACTCGTTAAGCTATCACCAAGTGCAATTAATATACTGCTTCTATGGGCTTTTATTTCTTCTTTAATCTGATTCTCCATTGCAGCTGCTTTTGTACCTTGACGCTTTGAATACTTAAAAATATGCATCTGGGCAAAAGAAACTTTACTTAAGTATTCTCTGGTTTTTTCAAACTCTTCATCTGTCTCACCTGGAAATCCTACTATAATATCTGTAGTAATGGCAGGATTATTAAAATATTTTCTTAATAGAACGCACTTTTCATAATATTGTGTAGTATTATATCTTCTATTCATTCTACTTAAGGTTTCATCACAGCCACTTTGCAGGGATAAATGAAAATGAGGGCAAAACTTCTCCATAGCAGCTAGGGTTTTAGCAAAATGTTCTGTTATAATTCTAGGTTCCAAGGAGCCTAGTCGTATTCTCTTAAGGCCATCTATTTTGTTTAAATCTATAATTAATTGAAGTAATGGACTTTCTATATTGTCCCTTTGGTCTGTTACCGGTGACTTTTCAAGTCCGTAAGAAGACAAATGAATACCTGTAAGTACAATTTCTTTGTATCCTTTGTCTACTAATCTATTTACTTCTGCTATTACTGATTCTTTGGCACGACTCCTAATTCTTCCTCTAGCATAGGGAATAATGCAGTAAGAGCAGAATTGGTTGCAACCGTCCTGTATTTTAATATAAGCTCTTGTTTTTTCTGATACAGCTTCAATATTTAATTCTTCATACTCTAATTCTTCACTGATGGCTGTTACGTTTAATTCATCCTGCAATTCCTTAGTAGTATTGCCATATAAATGCTCTTTTAAAATGCCAATAATATCTTTCTTTTTATTATTGCCAACAACAACATCCACAGCAGTATCTTGTTCTAAAACTTCTTTGGAAGCCTGCACATAGCATCCAACCGCTACGACTAATGCGGATTCATTCATTTTTTTTGCTTTATGAAGCATCTGACGAGATTTTCTATCTGCAATATTTGTTACTGTGCACGTATTGATAACATAAATATCTGCCCGATCAGAAAAATCAACTACCGAAAGACCTTCTTCTTCAAAAAGTTTTTGCATTGCCTCTGTTTCATAAGAATTCACCTTACATCCCAAAGTTAAAAATGCTACTTTTTTACTATTCCATTCCTCGTTGAATCTATTTTCCATTGAATTCCCTTCTATCTAAATTAAGGCTGCTATAAGGTATGTTTTTCCAATCCTGGGCCTTATTTTTTTATTTGTTACATCTGTATAATTAGCAGTAAAAGTCCCCTTGTAAAGTCTGTTTTTTTTAAGCAAAACAGCAAATAAATTGATATTTTCGTGAAATGTGTCTTAGGAACTTGGATTTTTTATTTACTTTGTATATTGACTTTTAAATTACTAAAATGTAGTATATACTTGTATAAAGATAGTAAATACTATCCTATAAAAATTGGCAAAAGGAGGAGTAGTAATGAAAACAGTTAAAATCTCTCTCAATTCAATTGATAAGGTTAAGTCCTTTGTAAATGATGTTACTAAATTTGATACTGATTTTGATTTAGTATCTGGAAGATATGTAATCGACGCTAAGTCAATTATGGGTATCTTCAGTTTAGATTTATCAAAACCAATTGATTTAAATATTCATAACGAAGATAGCGTTAATAAAATTGTTGAAGTTTTAAAGCCTTACATCGTTGAATAATATCGGTTTGAAGTTACTTAATGGGGATACGAGAGTATCCTCTTTTTTTATTCATATAATACACCAGGATGAGCAATTTAACCCCTTTGCAATTGATTTATTATTGTTGCCTTCATCCCACACTAAATAGTATGGGACAAGGGCATATTCTCTCCTTAAAGGAATAATCCTTTATACAAATTAGGTTATATAACTAGTTAATTTAATATTCATTTATACATCTATATTTATGAGTTGCCCGACAAAAGCCCTATTCTATAATTTTATTGTACAAAACAGAAAGTGAGAATGCGCCTATGGAAATGCATTAGAATTCCTTTTCTCTGATTATTTGTGTTATAACATGAAACAGATTGTCTGAGCAAAGCGAGTTATCTGTTTCAGGTTATGATTAATACAAATAATCATAGAATTAGGTATTCTTATGCATTGGAATCGAAGCATGATACTTTTCGATTTGTGCAAATTGCATCGTGATATAAAAAGTAGGGCATTTGTCGGGCAACTCATATTTATATCTACACATTTATTTCATGATTAATTCACAAAGATAACTTCTTTTGTATTCATAGCTTCCGCAATCATGTCTTCAATTTTTTCTTCCAAAGCTCTCTCAGAATATCTGATCACCTTAAGGCTTGGCTTGGTAACTGGATGCTTTGCCACAAATATAGTACAGCAATCCTCAAAGGGTAAGATTGAGGTTTCATAAGTATTAATTTTTTCAGCAATATCTACGATATCCTGTTTATCAAAAGCTATTAAAGGTCTGTATACAGGCATGGTACATACTTCATTGGTCGCAGATAGACTGTGAAGCGTCTGACTAGCTACTTGTCCTATACTTTCTCCGGTAATAAGACCAAGACAGCCACTATCCTGTGCTATTTTCTCTGCAATTTTCATCATATATCTTCTCATGATAATAGTTAACTCTTCATGAGGGCATTTATCGTAAATGTATAATTGAATATCTGTAAAATTAATAACATGAAGCTTAATCGGTCCAGTATATTTCGAAATAAGTCTTGCTAAATCGACAACCTTCTCTTTTGCTCTTTCGCTGGTGTACGGAGGTGCATGAAAGTAAACAGCATCAATGGTAACACCTCTTTTAGAAATCATATAACCTGCTACAGGACTATCAATACCACCGGATAAAAGCAACATTGCTTTTCCATTGGTACCTACCGGCATACCACCAGGACCAGGAATGATTTCAGAATATACATAAGAACGATTTCTAACTTCAACCATGATTCTCACAGAAGGTGTATGCACATCTACTTTCATTTCAGGAAAACGGCGCAGCAAATAAGCACCCATTTCAATACAAATCTCAGGGGAGGTCATAGGATACTTCTTATCACTTCTCTTAGCATCCATTTTGAAGGTAAAATGTCTATCTGGATATCTTTCTTCCACGTAATCACCAACCGCCTTGGTTAGTGGTTCCCATTCAATTGTATCAACAATCATAACGGGACAAATCTGTAC
>DALYNO010000262.1:3434-6180 GCA_031975295.1 Anaerocolumna sp.
GTACCATACCAAATCCTCGTTTTAGGGCTTCTACAGTATCCTCATAATCATAACCATCCGGGCATTCAATATAGATTCTTCCTTGTTCCTTTGTTACAAGATAATCTCCAAGATTCTTAAGGGCATTCTTTATTTGGTCTCTTAGGGCATTTTCAAAGATATACCTATTCTTTCCCTTAATTCCTATTTCCGCATACTTTATCAAAAACGCTTTATACATTGTTTATCCTCTCTATTGCAGACTTAATGTCTGCTGTATTTTCTTAGTACGGGGATTAATTCTTCTACTGTTTTTAAAGTATACGTAATATCTTCCCTCGTTGTATTAACAGAAAAACTAAATCTTAATGTGGAGTCCAGTAATCTTTTCTCTAAGCCAATTGCCTGTAAAGTAGTACTAAGAGCTGGATGATTAGTAGCACATGCAGAGCCTGAAGAAACAAAAATATTCTTATCCTCCAAAGCATGTAATAGTACTTCACTTCGTATTCCTTCAAAACTTGCGCTAACAATATGTGGTGCACTCTCTCTTAGATTATCACCCACACAGTTAATATATACGCCTTCTAAGCTCATTAATCCTTCTATCAAATACTGTTTCAGGTCATATAAATGATTGATCTTTTCTATATGGTCTTTATATATTTCTTTTACAGCTTGTCCAATTCCTGCTATACCAGGTACATTCTCCGTACCAGAACGCATTCCTTTTTGCTGACCCCCACCAAATAGAATGGGCTTTAATTTCACTTTATCTTTAACATACAAAACACCGCTTCCCTTAGGTCCATGAATTTTATGCCCGCTTATGGATAATAAATCAATACCCTCTCTGGAGGGGTATATGTTATATTTTCCAAATGCCTGAATCGCATCTACATGTACTAAAGTAACCGGATTCTTAAGTTTAATCTTCTTTGATAAATCTTTTACGTTTTGTACAGAACCTGTTTCATTATTCACATACATAAGAGACACTAAAATGGTATCCTCACATATTGCGTTTAAGAGTTCTTCTTCCATAATCCTACCCATAGAATCAACTGATATATATGAGACACGAAAACCATTCTCCTCCAGAAAGATAAGGGGATTATGTACAGAAGGATGCTCAATTTTAGTGGTTATGATATGATTTCCATTTCTTTTATTTCCATAAGCAGCACCAATTAAAGCCATATTATTGGATTCCGTACCGCCAGAAGTAAAATAAATCTCCTTTGTATCTGCCTTTAGAGACTTAGCAAGTATTTCTTTTGCTTCCTTGATGTACTTTTCTGCATCTATTCCTTTTTTATGCATGGAAGAAGGATTACCATAATCCGCTTCCAGGGTTTCTACGATAATATCTTTAACGGCATCAAAAGCCCGTGTTGTAGCGGCATTATCCAAATAAACTTCCATTTATACTCAATCCTTTTTTATTCATACCTTTTTGCTTCATATCTATTATAAAGGAATCTTATTAAAATTTCAATCCTGTTCCATTTGAAGCATAATTAAGGATAAAACTGTAAGACCAGCTGTCTCAGTTCTTAGTATCCTTTTTCCTAGGGTTACTGGGGAATAACCTGCCAACATGGCTTGATTAATCTCCGTTTCTTCGAAACCACCTTCTGGCCCTATGAAGATTCCTACTGACGAACCACTATTTAGCTTGGCTAATATTTCTCTTGTTTTACGAATACCTTCTGCATTTTCATAGGGTACTATCTTGCACTCTAAGTCTTTTCCATAAGTTAAGGCCTCAGAAAGTGTCTTTGTCTCTGTAATTCTAGGTATAATCCCTCTACCAGACTGTTTTGCTGCACCTGCTGCAATTGCCTGCCATCTCTCAAGTTTCTTAAGCTCTTTCTTCTTATCTTCCAGTTTAACAATGGTACGTTTCATCATAACCGGTATAATTTCATATACACCTAGCTCCACTGCTTTTTGAATGATAAGTTCCATCTTATCCTTTTTAGGTACTCCTTGAAATAGATAAATTTTTCCAGCAAGCTCTGATCTGGTAGGTTTTACTTCCAAAGTACTTAGTATAATTACTTCCTTGGTTTCCTCTTCTATCACAGCATAGTAATCCATTCCCTGACCATTGCAGACAATTACCTTCTCTCCAATTTCCATACGAAGTACATTCTTTATATGATTTACATCACTTCCAGTAATTGTAATTCTATTGTCAACTATCTGCTCTTCTTCCACATAAAAACGGTACATAACCCCACCGGTCCTCTCGTCAGTTTGATTACTTTAGTAAAAGCTCTGGTGACTGATTGTTTTGTAACATTCTAAAGTCTGTAGTACTTTTCAATAACTACAGACTAAAACCTGCATATACTTAAAATCCTGAGGCTTTTTTCGCTACTATGGATACCCAATCTCCCATTTCATTTATTTCAATGATTTCAAATCCATTTTCTAAAATAGCTAATTTTACCTGTTCCTTTTTGGTATTGATAATACCAGAACTGATAAAAAGTCCACCGGGTTTTATATGACCACCGATTTCAGCCGATAAAGGAATGATAACATCTGCAAGAATATTTGCCACCGCAATATCATAGCTTTTAAAACCGACTTTATTTTGTATCTCCTGATCTGAGATAATATCACCGCTAATAAATTCTATTTCATTCTCTACCTGATTAACAGCCGCATTTTCACCAGCAGAAAGAACCGCATTGGGATCAATGTCGGTTGCAACTACTTTACCTGCTTTTAGTTTCTTACCAATAATAGAGAGTAT
>DALYNO010000263.1:0-6169 GCA_031975295.1 Anaerocolumna sp.
TATTGCTGTTACCCCTGTACCCAACCTGCTACTATTAGATGAGCCTGTATCTGGAATAGATCAAAATGGAATGGAATTATTTTATAAGAATATCCAAAAATTGAAACAGGAATATGACTTGGCAATTATTTTAATATCTCATGACTTTGATTTTGTGAGAAAATATGCAGACCGTGTGGTTTTATTGGATAAAACCATAGTAAAAGAAGGTGATGCCAAAGAGGTATTGTTAAGCCAAGAATTTAAGTCAATTTTTGGTACTACCATTTAGTATGGATTGGAGTTTTATGAATATTATATATGATATATTAGAAAATATAATTCCCTATCAGTGGATACAATATGATTTTATGAAAAATGCTTTCTTGGCTATTCTACTTATAACCCCTTTATTTGGTATTCTTGGGACGATGATTGTCAATAACAGAATGGCTTTTTTTTTCAGATGCCCTGGGGCATTCTGCCTTAACAGGAATGGCTATTGGTGTAGTACTTGGAGTCATGGATACAAATATCTCAATGGTCATATTTGCCATAATATTTGCACTGGTATTAAATCGAATAAAATCAAGAAAAACGGTATCTACGGATACTATCATTTCTGTATTTTCTTCCTTTAGTACTGCTCTAGGCCTTGTTATTTTATCAAAAGGAGGTAATTTCTCCAAATATTCCAGTTTATTGGTAGGAGATATTTTAAGCATTACGCCAAAGGAAGTTTTACTGCTATTACTGATATTTATTGTAACTTTGGTTTTTTGGTGTTTAGCTTTCAATAAACTCCATGGAATCAGTATCAATGAAACCCTTGCCAAAAGCAAAGGTATTCATCTAAGAGTAATCGATAATATTTTTGTAATTTTGATTGCTCTTATTGTTATGCTTTCTATTAAATGGGTGGGAATTTTAATAATAAATGCTTTACTTATACTCCCAGCTGCATCCAGCAGAAATCTGGCATCCAATATGAGAGAATACCATTTGTTCTCTGTATTGATTTCTGTATTTTCCGGATTATTAGGATTGCTATTATCCTATTATTTGGGAACAGCAACTGGACCAACCATAGTGATTATTGCATCTAGTTTATTTTTTATGACATTATCTACGAAATCCCTAGTAAAATGATTAAGTTTATATAAAAAATGGAAAAATATATTTACAGTAAAAATATATTCGTATTATAATGGGGATAGTAGTAAAATAATTACATTCTAGCTACGGAGATGGGCATATGAAAAATGGAGTAATATATCTTAAAATAGCAGTTAATCTTATCATTTATATGTTAGCTTTTCTATTTATAGTGTTAGTAGTACCCAAATTAATTAGCTTTTTTATGCCTTTTGTGATTGGTTTTATTATATCCATAGTGGCGAACCCACTGGTTAAATTTCTCGGAAAACGGCTTAAGTTGGTTCGTAAGCACAGCTCGGCAATTATTATAATAGTGGTACTAGGAGCAGTAGTTGGTGCAGCCTATGCATTAATTGCTTTTATTGTCAGGGAAGCTGGTAATTTTATTGAGGATTTACCTAATATTACAAAAAGCATTGAGGCACAGTTTACTGCTATATCAACTAGATTACAAGGTGTATACGATGTGATGCCAAGTTGGATAAAAGGTGTTATTGATTCTGTAAATAACAAATTTTCTGAGTTTGGCACTAATCTTATGAGTGGAGAGAACTCCATTACTTTTAGTGAAGCAGGAGGTTATGCAAATAAAGTTCTGGACATTCTTTTAATGACAATAATTACTATATTGTCATCTTATTTTTTTATTGCTGAAAGAGATAATCTTGCTAAAGTAGCAAGAAAAGCAATACCAAAACCTATACTAAATGGGTATACATTAATCGTTACTAACTTTAAAACAGCTGTAGGCGGATATTTTAAAGCACAGTTTAAAATTATGCTGATCTTACTTGCTATTCTTTTTATTGGTTTTGAAATTTTAAAAGTTAAATATTCCTTTCTTCTTGCATTTGGGGTAGCTTTCCTTGACTTTCTTCCCTTTTTTGGTACTGGTGCAGTCATTTGGCCTTGGGCAGTTGTAGACTTTTTATTAGGCAATTATTTCAGAGCGATTTCTCTTCTTGTTATATATTTGATTTGTCAAATTGTGAAACAGGTCTTACAGCCCAAAATGGTTGGAGACAGCATCGGTATTAGTCCCTTTGCCACATTAATATTTATGTTTATCGGGTATCAGTTTATGGATGTATTAGGTATGATTATTGGTATTCCAATTGGTATGGTAATGATTAGTTTATATCGAGTAGGAATTTTCAATGGTATAATAAAAGGGTTTAAAATTATTTTTCATGATATTAATGAATTTAGAAAGTTTTAATTATATGAAAAAATGTATATAACAACAAAAGCCTTATCAAATTAGTTAGTCATTTCAGTCAAATTTCGACATTTTTTAAAGAATAATATAAATCATATTGACCATTGTAGAAAAATTATATATTATGAAGATACGAAACTTACTGGAATAAGGGATTTTGGGGAAGACATTATACTGAAAGGGATAAAACTATGAATGAGAACAATCTACAGAATAATGGTATTTCAATTGTCACTACAGAAGAAATCAAAACCATACTGAATGACTTCCGTATTGGTAAGAAGCCCCTAGCTAAGTTACTTGGATGGGGGGAAACCACTATAATCAGGTATATTGAAGGTGATATACCCACAGCTGAGTATTCTAATAAGCTTAAGACCATAGTAAATGAACCAGCTTATTATTATGAACTTCTATTAGAGAATAAAGATAATTTGACAAATGTAGCCTTTCGTAAATCCCTGCAAGCTGTTTTAGAAAAAATGACAGAGAAGAAAATTGAGCTGATTTCACAATATATGATATATAATTGCCATGGTGATTTATCACCAACTTATATTCAATGGCTCTTATATTATGCACAGGCATTTTCACTAGCTTTATATGATAAAGAATTGTTTGAAGAAGACTATAGTGTAAATATTGAAAATGCTCCGTTTATCAGAATTTATAGTAGTATGAAAAAGCATGGAGTAAATTCCTTCGAAGTTTCACCTTACAGATTAAAAGATGAAGATCGTAAATTAATAGATAAAATATTAGATACATTTTGTTGGTATGGACCAAAGACTTTAAAAGTCCTTACTTCTTTTGAAAGAGCAAACTTTAAGATTTCACGGGATAAGGAAGGAAGAAAAATAATTTCTAAAGATGCCATGAGGAACCATTTTAAAGAACTACTTAGTCAATACGAAATACATAATGTTAATGAGATTAATAAATATCCAGATAAGAAATTTAAAGAACTAAGAGGTGGTAAATAGCAGGTGGTAGATAGAGTAAGCTTTCAGGTTTATCCCTTTACATAATACCTTATATAACGGACACCTGATTTATTAGAGTGAAAACAGTGATGATGCACTGTTGACATACTAATTAATCAGGTGTCCGTTTATGAGTGTGTGAGTTAAATTCATAAACTTGGAGACTTCATTCATAATAACTTATTTGGAATGACTTCTCTGAAATATATGATATTTTGGTTCTAACTTAATTGGCTGATAGGATAATTTGGCTTTACGAAGACCTTCCTGCCCCAAATCATCTTCTCTGTTAACTATCTTGGCATCCGGAAAAGCATTGAGTAAAAATTGTTGGTTGATAAAATTATAAAGTCCTGGAATTGAAATATTAGCTTTTTCAATGTGAATATATGCACAGGAGGTATCAGCAGCATAACTGCCTATGGAATAAGCTTCCAACTGACCGTCAACGTATACGCCTCCTATTTCAAAATCAAATAGTCCGCAGTACTGGAATAATCTGTGAATACCATTTTCTTCACTTCTGATACTGCCATGTTTGTCTTCATATTCCCTATTATCAAGCCATCTGTTATGGAAATCTTGAATTTCATCTACGTCTTTACAGTTCAGAGATTTATATTCATATCTACCGGCATAATTTTTAAGAAAAGAGTTTAAATGATTTTTCTTCTTATGATAAGCTTTACCACTAAGGGTCTTTAGCTTATCTGCATCATATATATAGTCATAATTATCTCTGGAATCTTCAATGGTAAATTCCTCCTCAAAGCCTGGTATGGTTTTTATTGTCTCCAAAAATGTTTCATCAACCAGATACATACTGAGAGGTTTTTTGAGTACTTCATTCCAGTGGTGTTTAATTTCTAGAAATACATCTTTTATATCTTCAAGTCTGCAAAATGGCATCATAGGGGAATTCCAACCTCTAGATTCAATAACACACATCATGTACTTTTCATTTCTGTAATAATAGGTGTCATAAAATTCTTCCCATATAAATTGGTTAATGGGCTGCCTTTCTGAGAGAAAGACAGGTCTTAGTTTAGAGTAAGACTCTAAACCAAGACAATCACCTATGGTTAACTTTTTTAATTCAATACCCATAATATCGCTCCATATCTGATAAAGTATTTACTTTGGATATATCTTTAGTAATTTATTTGTTCTGGCTATTTCTTTTGGCTCTCATACGAACGGTTGGATCTAATATTTTCTTACGGATTCTTAAATTAGCAGGAGTAACTTCCAAAAGTTCATCTGTATCTATAAATTCCAGTGCCTGTTCAAGACTTAGTACTCTAGGTGGTGTTAACTTTAATGCTTCGTCTGCACTAGATGAACGGGTATTAGTAAGCTGTTTTCTTTTACATACATTAACTTCAATATCCTCAGCTTTACCATTTTGCCCAATAACCATACCAGAATATACTTTAATACCAGCACTTATAAATAAAGTTCCACGTTCCTGTGCATTAAACAAACCGTAAGCAATGGCTTCTCCAGTTTCATAAGCAATCAAAGAGCCTTGTTTTCTGTATTGAATATCACCTTTATAAGGACCATAATCATCGAATAAAGTATTTAAAATACCATTACCTTTGGTATCGGTCATAAATTCCCCTCTGTAACCAATAAGACCTCTGGAAGGAATAGCAAATTCCAAACGAGAATAACCACCATTTCCACTGGACATTCCTTGTAATTCACCTTTTCTCTGACTTAATTTTTCAATAACACTACCAGCAAATTCCTCAGGAACATCAATGATAGCTCGCT
Organism: Anaerocolumna sp.; assembly: GCA_031975295.1. Taxonomy (GTDB): domain Bacteria; phylum Bacillota; class Clostridia; order Lachnospirales; family Lachnospiraceae; genus Anaerocolumna. Next base: position 5,119 of record DALYNO010000263.1, read on the forward strand.
CCATTGGCTCTAATTGTTTGCCGTTTTCATCATACTTATAAAGAACTTCTGCTTTACTTACTGCAAATTCATAGCCCTCACGACGCATATTTTCAATAAGAACGGATAGATGAAGTTCACCTCTGCCAGACACCTTATAAGTTTCTGTTGCATCCGTTTCTTCAACTCTTAAACTTACATCAGTATTTAATTCACGGAAAAGTCTTTCTCTTAAATGACGGCTTGTTACAAATTTACCTTCTTGTCCAGCTAAAGGACTATCATTAACCATGAAATGCATTGCTATAGTAGGTTCAGAGATCTTCTGAAAAGGAATAGCTTTAGGATTTTCAGGAGAACAGATGGTGTCACCGATGTGTATGTCTGAAATACCAGAAATAGCTACGATTGCGCCTATACCAGCTTCAGTTACTTCTACTTTTTTAAGGCCTTCAAATTCGTATAATTTGCTGATTTTTACTTTTTGATTTTTGTTTGGATCGTGAGCATTTACTAGAACAGCTTCTTGATTTACTTTGATTTTACCGTTATCAACTTTACCAACACCGATACGGCCTACATATTCATTATAATCAATTGTACTAATTAATACCTGAGTGTTTTCATCTGGATCACCTTCTGGTGCAGGTATATAATCAAGAATAGTTTGGAAAAGAGGTTTCATATTCTCTTGTGAGTCATCAAGTTCCAGAATAGCAATACCTGATTTAGCAGAAGCAAAGACAAAAGGACAATCAAGCTGATCATCAGATGCATCCAATTCTATAAATAATTCTAATACTTCATCAATTACTTCTGTTGGTCTGGCTTCAGGTCGATCTATTTTATTGATACATACGATTACCGGTAATGCAAGCTCTAGCGCTTTTTTTAATACGAACTTTGTCTGGGGCATTGCACCTTCAAAAGCATCTACTACAAGAACAACACCATTTACCATTTTAAGAACACGTTCTACTTCGCCACCGAAATCAGCATGTCCAGGGGTATCAATGATATTAATTTTTACACCTTCATAGGTAACTGCTGTATTTTTAGATAATATTGTGAT
>DALYNO010000264.1:0-6086 GCA_031975295.1 Anaerocolumna sp.
TGGAAGGAAAGAAGAATATAACAGTCTATTACAGGGAGTTACTGGTGCGGAAATAACAGCATGGTGGTCACGTGCAGTGGATATTATTCCGATAAATGGAAGTAAAGCACGTGGAATTCAGAAAACACTGAAATATTTTAATTTGAAAAAGGAACAGGCACTAGCTTTTGGTGATGGAAATAATGATATCGCCATGTTACAGTCGGTTGGACTTGGTGTTGCTATGGGCAATGCTACGGCAGAAGTGAAAAATATGGCTAATGTAGTATGTGATAGTGTGGAAAACGATGGAATCTATAGCTTTTGTAAGATGTATCATTTGATAAATTAAGAATAGTGGAGATGATTGAATGAGTGACAAAAAATTCAAAAATATTTCTTTGGAGTATATTCTTATTTTAGTTATTACATCAATGATATGTGGCATATCACTGATTAGCTATGACCTTTCACTAGTAATTATACTAATTTCATTCCTGATAGTCACCATAGCCATTTTATTATTATGGCAAAGACAATTAAGTATAAAAAATTTATATCTCTATGATGTTCTTAATCTACTAGCTCCTAATTTACTGGCTTATTTACTTCTTTTATATTTAATTAAAACCGAAGACATTTTTATTGGAGTTATACTAGGTGTTGCTGTTATGGATGTTTTCAGTTTTACGAAACGAGGGAAAAACACTCTGAATGCAAAATTGTCCACAAATATAGACACTATGGTACGTTTATCCATATGTCTTCCTATACCAGGAAAATTAGGATTACAACAAATTATTGGAGTAGGTGATTTATTATATTATTCTATAATTACAATGTATTATTTACATAATTTTGGAATAAGTGTTGGATTAAAGATTACGTTACTAATAATTATTGGACAAATTGTAAATATTGTTTCTATTCTATTATTGAGAAAGATAAAAACAGAGCAATATAAAGGTTTTCCAGCAACTTTATTTCCGGGTGTATTCATAATCATTGTCGAATGTTTACATATAATATAACAGAGAATTACAAAACCGATGCAAAAAAATCTTACTATAGACATTAAAAAGTGAAAGTGTTATAGGTATACAATTAGATATATGCTAGAATATAGAAAATATAGTTAAGTCGTAGCTTTAGTCTTGCCCAGTTCAATTCAATTATTGCAATTAAGATTAATATTAATGATAGACAAATACGATTTGGAATAAGAGAAGAAGAACATCTATAAAAACACAAAGAAAAATTCACGGTGATACAGGTTATGTTGTATCATTATAAGGAGCATACAAAAAATGAATCCCCCCAAAAAGATAATTATAATTGAGGACGAAAAAGATATTATCGTTATTACAAAGAATTTTTTGATTACACAGGGTTATGAAGTATATGCAGCCAGATCATTAATGGAAGCGAAGGATATTTTAAATAGCACTGCTATCGATTTTGTTATTTTAGATCTCATGCTGCCAGACGGAGATGGAATTGAATTCTGTCAGAGTCTGCGGGGAATAAGTAATGTACCTATATTAATTTTAAGTGCACGAGGGAATGATATAGATAAAATCCTGGGACTTGGATTGGTGCAGATGATTATATGACAAAGCCTTTTTCGCTTAATGAACTGGCTGCCAGAATTCAGGCTCATTTGAGAAGAATGGACAGGCTGTTAGAAGTTGTTACAGAAGATGATTTTATAAGCTTTGGTAAAATAAAAATAGATAGAAAAGCCTATAGCGTTTGGGTAGATGGTGTGTTGATTATGATGCCTGCAAAGGAATTTGAATTGCTGTATTATATGGCTGAACATAAGAACCAAGTATTTTCTAAAAGTCAATTGCTGGATGCGGTATGGGGATATGAGGTATATGGAGATGAAAATACAATAGCAGTGTATATCAATAGGTTGAGAGATAAGATTGAAGAAAATCCTTCACAGCCAGTTTATATTAAAACAGTATGGGGAGTTGGATATAAATTTAGCTGGAAGGAGTAACTACATGTATCTATACAAAATGTTAAAAATTTTTTTTTATGTAATTATTTTTTGCTTGTTTATTATTTTGATAAGTGGTTTTTTATATTATTTAAAGGCTATAAATAATGATACTAAAAATGACCAGTATATGATCAACCAAATGCGTTTAAGAACCAGTACCATAATGACGTATCTGGAAGTAAACGCAGATTCCTATTTTTTAGATAAGAATGAAGCTGAGAGCTTAAAAGAACTTTGCAAGAACCAGGAAGTTGAATTAATAACCACTGACTTAACCGGGAAAATACTTTTTAAATCGAGCAGTGTGCGGGTTGAAGAAACTTTGGATTTGAGAAATGACCTGCATTATGACCTTTATACCGCTAAATTAAATCAAAATACGTTTAGGATAGCATTTCCCCTTATACAAGTGGATACACAAGTTGGTAATGCAGTATTTATTATACCAAACCAATACATTGCAGCGATTCATATAAAGAATTCAATTGTGCAGTATTTCATTTCAATTGTATTAGTATGCCTTGGTATGGGGGGTATTTTGTGGATACTGTATAAGCAAATCAAAACTCGTTTGTTATTACCAGTAACCGATTTAAAGTACCTCCTAGAAGCTATTGTGAAAGGAGACTACGATAAGAAATCGGATTATGTTTCCGGAGATTTGAATGAGGTGGGGGAGTTGTATAACCTCTACGAGCAAATGAGACTTGAACTACACAGCACCGCAGAGGTAAAAAAGCAGAAGGACATCGACCAGAAAGAATTAATTTCTAGTATATCTCATGATTTAAAGACACCTATTTCGGTACTGAAAACATATGCGGAAGGTATAAGATGTGGTATCTGCAAAGATATGGAATCTGTTATGGAATATATAGAAATTATGGAGACACATATTGATAAGCTTACAAGAAACTCCAATGATTTGCTTTTTCATATGATGAAGGAATTGGGCCAGCTTACTGTAAAACCCTACGAACAGTATAGTAAATCTGTGTTGGAAAATATATTAAAACCCATTGCTCATTATGTCGAAAAGGAAGGTATTGAGTTCATTGCACCTCCAGATCTTCCAGATGTACTCATATCAGTTGATGCAAACCGTCTAGAACAGGTTATTTCCAACTTAATAAGCAATGCATTAAAACATACCAAAGAAGGTGACACCATAAAGGTAAGTACTGAAATGGAAGAAGCTTTTATGAAAGTCATTATTGAAGATACGGGAGAAGGCATACTAGTTAAGGATATGCCTTTTATTTTTAATCGTTATTTCCAAGGGGAACATATCAGTGGAAGGCAAAAGGACAGCAGTGAGGGTAGTGGACTGGGGCTGTCCATTTGCCAGAATATTATTGAAGCTCATGGGGGAAACATTGGATTTCGAAGTAAGAAAGGGGAAGGAACGGTTTTTTATTTTACCATTCCGTTAGTATAATTTGAAATGTAGTAAGAAATTATTTATATTTTGATAAACCTTTATTAATTTTTGCTTGATAGTATTACATTATCTTCATAAGATTTTGTATATGAAGAATGAATGGAGGAAGAATGAATGTCAAAAAAAGTAATATTTCAGGCAAAAAATTTATGTAAGACGTATTCTACTGGCAATGAACAGTACCATGCCATTAAAAACCTCAGTCTTGACATATTTGAGGGTGATTTTACGGTTATAATGGGAAATTCAGGTTCAGGAAAGTCCACCCTATTGTACCTTTTAAGCGGATTGGATGATGCAACGGGAGGAGAAGTCTATTTTAAGTCTTAAAGAATAGACAAATATAGTGAAAAAAAGCTTTCTGAATTCAGGAATAAAAGGATTGGGTATATCTATCAAAGTATAAATCTGGTTCCGGATTTAACATTATTTGAAAATATAGCCTTACCAAACTATATCAAAGGGGTCAAAAAAGATGAGGTAAGGAAAAAAGCGATTTCCTTAATGGAGGCAATGGAAATAGATACCCTTAAGGAGCGCCTGCCGTCTCAAACTTCGGGTGGACAGCAGCAGAGGGCGGCTATTGCCAGGGCCTTAATCAATGTACCAGATATGATCTTTGCAGATGAACCCACCGGAAGCTTAAATTATGAGCAGGGAGTCTCCATTCTAAATATTTTAACAGACATGAATCGACGAGGTCAATCCATTGTTATGGTTACACATGATATGAAAGCCGCATGCAGGGCAGATCGCTTTATATATATACAGGACGGTAAACTTGATGGAATTATTGAATTTGAGAAGTATGAGGAAAAAGATTTATCTCACAGGGAGGCTATTATTTTCTCATATATATCAAAGGAGAGGAAAACATTATGAAAACAGTAATGATGCTCTGCTTTGCAAAAATAAGAAAGAAGAAGTTACAAAATTTATCAGTAATGATACTTATGCTGCTATCCTCTTTATTAATAGCCACTGCAACAGCCATTATATTGAATGCAGGAGATAATTTTACAAAATTACATAATAAAACAAATGGCTCTCATCAGATTATGATTTTAGATCAAGGTTATCATGACCCTCACAAGGTATTCCAATGGTGGGAGAAACAACAAGGCGTTACATCCTCTAATTTATTGCCTTTTAAAACTATAACAGAGATATCATATAAGAATGATAAAATTCAGAATATGTTTCTCTATATGATAAGTACGCCGAATCAGAAAATTATGGTAGATAAACTTATTAAGAGTGAGGGGAAAGAAACCTTAAGTCCACCAAAAGGTACAATATGGATACCGACAGCTTTAGCGAATGCAAATGGGATAAAAGTTGGTGATAGTTTGGATTTTAGCACAGGAACGTCAAAGTTTACTGCCAAGGTTGCTGAGATTATTATTGATCTGCCTTATTGTGCACCCTTCTCCAATGGAGTAAGGATATGGATGAATGCAGAAGATTATGATTCTTTCCTGGGAGCAGCACAAACAAATTATATGTTTGGACTTCGGTTTGATAATTATGAGGAAAGAAGTGCCAATTGGAAACAGTTTGAGGATTATTTAGGCACACCCTACTTGGAAAATATCAAAAACTTTGAGGATATATCAGGCTTCTATTACATTATGAATCAATTCATCGGTGCAATTATGATTTTTCTTGGGTTCATCATGGTTATAATTGCATTATTTACAATAAAATATACAATTTCGGATGCCATTTTATCAGACTACAAATCCATTGGTATTATTAAATCAGTAGGTTTAAGCTTGGCAAAGATTAAAATGACCTATGTTCTTCAGTTTTTCTTAGTATCACTAGTTGGGATAGTTATTGGAGTAGCTGGAAGTATTGTGATTTCTGGAAGCATTATAGAAAGTTCTCAGTCCAATATAAGAATGAATAGTTCAGGGAGGTGGGAAGAACGAACGTTGATATGTTCCATAGTTGGGGTTTTAGTACTAATTATCGTTATTTTATTCTCGACTTTGCAGATACGTGTGGTTCGACAGATACAACCGGCTCAGGCAATACGTTTTGGAGCATCTGAGAGTAAAAATAACCGTTTAGCGAAACAAGTTCTCGGCAAAGGAATCATACAGGTAGGTTTTGAGAAATATCCGATTTCATTCGTAATGGGTTTTAGAAATCTGTTAAAAAACAAGAAAAGTGCATTTCTAATTCTAATATTAACAATTATGACATCCGCAGTAATGATGTTTGGCTCTTTGTTGCTATACAGTATAGCAAATTTAAAAAATTATGCACCACAGTGGGGCTATGATTCTTCTGATATCTCTGTAACAGTATTTAATCAAGCTGGATTTTCTCTGGATGATTTCGAGACAGAGCTCTCTATGGATGGTAAAATAAAAGATGTTGAACGATATAGTTCTACCATAGGAATATTTCAACTAGACAGAATGAATTCAAAAAATAATGAACTAACCCTTAATATTAATATAGACATATTAGACAGTTCTTATGATGATATAGGAGCTGCTGTTATACAAGGAAGAAATCCTGTGAATCAAAATGAAATAGCGCTAGGTGTTAACGTTGCAAAGAAGTTAGGAAAAGAACTAGGGGATATAAGCGAGGTTTATATTAAAGGCAAAAAACATAAGTTAACAATAGTTGGGATATACC
>DALYNO010000265.1:0-6078 GCA_031975295.1 Anaerocolumna sp.
GCTATTTTTGTAAATCTAATATGTGATAAACATCATAAATGTAAAAAGGGCGCCGTACATTTAGTGCGACAGCCCCCTGTTTTTATTAATATATGATATATGTAACTAGATTTCTTGAATTAATTCATTAATTTCATGTAACAGGAATTCTTCTCCCTGATATCCCTCTACTTTTACATTTTTAAGAGATACCTTTTCAATATTATGCAGAAATATTCCTAACTTACTGGTAGGTTCACAGCCGTCCATCATATCTGCAACTCCTGTTTGAGCATCTTGTGCATAAGCGATTTTAATATTCTCCATAATAATTGACTGGATTTTTTTCTCTGGGAGTCCATAAAAATACACACTAGCAAAGTGACTATTTGTGCAATTTATATTGGTAAACTTCAGACTTTTGACACATGGTGTTCTATCATCTACTGGCAGCTTTTCTTTGGAACGTACATATTCTGACTTACCGTCAGGATCACAAAAATAAAAGCTATTTAATACAAATGGTACCTTAACCTGATCCATCTGGATATTGTCAAACCACACCTCATCTAAAATACAGTCCTCTCCTCTTCCACGTCTTAACTTGATTCGAAGTCCTCTATCTGTATTTTCAAATTTACATTCCTTAACCATAATATTTTTGACGCCTGCTCCAATTTCACTGCCAAGAGTAACTGCACCATGACCATCCTTCATGTAGCATTGTCTTATCACTATATTCTGTGATGGAACTTTATATTTCTTACCCATATAGATTTTTCCTGACTTTACTGCAATGCAATCATCTCCAACTGAGAAATAACAGCCTGCGATCTCCACATCCTCACAGGATTCCGGATTAAGACCATCTGTATTGCAGGAATCTTCAGGGCTAATAACGTTAATATTATAAAATTTAAGCTGCTTAGAAAAATAGGGATGGACATTCCAGGCAGGGGCATTCATAAAAGTTATGCCTTTTACCAAAATATTTGTACAACGATTTAAGAACAGCATTCTAGGTCGATATGCGATATTTAATACTTTGGCATTCTTCCACCAGTTATCATAGGAAGCACAACCATCAATGATACCTTGTCCATATATAGTTACATTTTCAACACCTATTCCTGTTATAATCCCTGCAAAGGCGTCAAAAGGATCACCTTCCCAAGACCCAAGATTATATTCGATTTCCTCTTTTCCCTTTATAACACCAGGTAATATAGGAAATTTATCTCGATTGGTATAGGCTGATAACACAGCATTCTTACCAATTTCCAGATTTAGATTGCTTTTAAGAAATAGACTAGATACTTTATAAGTCCCTTCCGGAATATACACTCTGCCCTCTCTTGGACAAGATAGAATAGCAGCCTGTATAAAGATCGTATCATCTTGTATACCATCTCCTTTGGCACCAAAATCCATTACATTTAATGTTATATCTTCGGCTGGTGTTAATATTTGTATAGGTTCTGACATTCCGCTGCTGCTTTTGGCAGTCAAGATGTACTCACTCTCTGGCTGTAAATCATAGATAGTTTCTATGGTACGATTACTATGTAATACACATTGATTATTTAAATATACCTCATATGGTTCTGTTTCATAAATGCCAGCCTTATCAAGTTCAAAAGTCAAGCACCTTGCCATTAGGCTGATAATCTTCATATTCATTATTTTTTAATCTCCTAGTATTATTTGAAGAGGCACAACTGTAGTTTTACTACATATACAGGTTAACACCTATTCCTTTGGTTGGAAAGGCACACTTCTTTTAATCACCATACACTTTTTAATAACTATACTCTATTCATAACCAATTGCTGCATATAACCTTACACTTTCATAAACGTAAATAGTTTAGTCCTATTATAGATTGTAATCTATTAACAATTCAGGATAGATTCCTCCAAGCTCTTTTAATCCTTCTGCAATTAAACCAGCCATTACAACCGCACCTTCATATCTTAAATGAGTATTATCTTCAAATCCTTCAGGATAATTTTTAAATTGATTTACCTCTAAATTCATAAACCAATTCTTAGAATTAGTATCTCCCGTTAATTCCATTAATTTTTTACTTTTCTCACATAAATCAATTACCGGAACATCCAATCTTTGCCCTAATTCTATCATTGCTTCAGGATAATCCAAATGTACATTTTCTAATAACTTACCTTCCCTAAAAATTCTTCTATAAAGTGATGTTATTAACACCGGATTAGCTTTATGATTTCTGGCAATAGCAATAAACTTAGATAAGTTCTCTTGATAATCAAGGAACGGTTCTGTATGCCTTTCACTATCTTCTTTTTGATCATTATGTCCAAATTGGATGAATAAAAAATCTCCTTCTCCAAGTAATGCATCTATTTTGTCAAGTCTTGTTTCATTGATAAAACTTTTGGTACTTCTGCCATTTTCAGCATAATTACAAACCTCAATCTCTGGTTTTAAATATAGATTCATAACCTGTCCAATTCCAGTCTGGGGGTAGGTGATAATTCGGTTGTGTTTTACTGTTGAGTCCCCTGCCCAAAATATTCTATTCGCCATTATATTATCCTTCTTCCTCTTATTGATGTAAGCGCTTACATTATATTAAGTTTACTCTAATCCCCTTGTAATAGCAAGAGATATACCCTTAAAATGTATTTTTTCCATACCAAGTAAATTATTTTTGTAATTCTCCGATACACTATATAAGAAATTTAGTAGGTGAACATATGATACTAGATATTACGATAAAAGATAATAACGGGACTCCAATTCATCATTTTGTAAAGCAGTTTGAAGAGGATAAAGATATTGGAGCCATAACCATAGAAAAATCTGGTTTAAAACCTGAATTCAAAGACTTCTTGGCAATGTACCTTTCTGATAGCGGAAGAACTGTTCGAGAGCGATTATTACCAAGCAAAATATTCTTTCAAACTGTATTGCCGGCACAAAAGTTCCATTTTCATATTAACCCTATCCCCAATACGTCCAGAAGGCAATTAGCTGATATGAATGAAGCAGTTAATAAATATGAACTAAGCTTTAAAACATTAGATTATGAAGATGAACTATGGTGACTTCATTTCCATTGAAGAATAGAATATGACATGGACAAACAGGCGCTTCTTCTTTATACTTAAGGGTAGTTACTATGGATAAACTTATATTAGGAGGCAATTATTATGAAAAATATATTTGTAGCCGGTGCTTCAAGAGGACTAGGATTTTTTCTTGTAAAAAAATATTTAGAGGATGGACACAAAGTTTTTGCCGGAGTAAGAAACACGGACTCCTCTCAAATTAATAATTTATTAGAAATCTATCCAAAGACTTTAATTCCTGTCATTATTGAAGTCAGAGATACAGAATCTGTAACACTGGCAGCTAAAGTTGTATCAGAAAAAGTAGAGCATATAGATGTATTAATTAACAATGCAGGTGTGCATTGTGACTCTTCTTTTGATATTTTAGAAGAAACCAATTTAGATGAAAGTCTATTGGTATATGATGTAAATGCTATGGGACCAATCAGAGTCACGAAAGCCTTTCTTCCTTTGCTACGAAAAAATGGTGGTAAAGTAATTAATATTTCTTCTGAGAGTGGAAGCATCGGCGATTGCAAACGTGAAAAAGAATTTGACTACTGTATGTCAAAAGCAGCCTTAAATATGGGCACTAAGTTATTATCCAATTATTTAAGAAAAGATAATATTATGGTTCTAACCATTCAGCCTGGATGGATGCGTACGGATATGGGTGGTGCACATGCTGCACTAGACCCATATGAAACAGCTTGTAAGTTGGTCGCTTTATTTGATGGTTATCATGACATGGATGCACCAATCTTTATTGATAATGAGGGTAAACCCCTTCCTTGGTAAAACCAAGTAGTGTTAGGTGGAACAACTCCTTCAAGAAAAGGGTTATTGTTCCACCTACACTTTTATATGAATGTTCTCTTTTCTTCCCAATTCTAAATCAATATTTCCTCATAGCTTGTATGCTGGTTCTTACAAAGATAATAAACTAGGTTGATTCTGTTACTTCTACACAAGTATCCCTTGCTATTTCATTCATAGTTCATCATTTTTATGTACTGCTTCCTGCAAATATATACATTTACTCCTATATCTTCCATGATTCCCAATAATTCATCATGGAATAATTGGGGAAAATATATTACAATAATGTTACGAAAATGTTAACTGAACACAACACCAATCATAAGGAGGTACTTATGAACAAATACTCGAAACTTAAACTCTTTGTAGTCGGTGCTCTTTTATCATTTACCCTCTGTACTACCTCAGTTTCAGCTGCTAATTATAAAGTTAGACAAGATGATTCCTTGTTCAAGATTAGCAAATTATTTAAGACATCCGTTTCAACCATTAAAAAGGATAACAAATTAAAAAGTGATATGCTTTTAAAAGGACAGACTCTTAAGGTATCTGCTAAAGTCTATACCGTTAAAAGTACGGATACCCTTTATAAAATTGCTGCGAAAAATAAAGTCACTTTGCCTAATCTAAGAGCTGCAAATAACAAATGGAATAACTCCCTAAAAGTAGGTCAAAAGCTAATACTTCCCGGAATCAAACCAACGAATGCTGCAGCAAAAGCAACGCCTGAGATAGCTAAATCTACTAACGTATCCACAAAAGCGCTGACAACTACAGCAAAATCCTCCACCTCTGATAAAGGCGTTATTTCTTATACCCAATCTGAATTAGATTTACTGGCAAGGCTAATTACTGCTGAGGCTACCGGACAGCCCTATAAAGCTATGGTATCCGTTGGTGCAGTTGTTGTGAACAGGGTTCAAAGTAAAGAATGGCCTAATACAATTAGCAAAGTTATCAATCATGTACCAGCAGGGTACTATCAATTTACACCAGTAAAAAATGGCTATATCAAAAAACCCGCCTCACAAACTGCTATAAAAGCAGCAAAAGCCGCACTAAATGGTTCTGATCCAACAAATGGAGCAATGTTTTATTTTGATGATTCTACAAATAATGAATTTTTATTAGCTAAAAAAGTAGCAGTTAAATTTGGTAAAATGGTATTTGTATACTAACAGGATGATATGGGGTCAAATAGTTCAATTTATTATATCCTAACAATTTGCACATATCAGAAAGTCTCATGGGTCCATTTTCATGCATAAGAATAACTAATTCTCTGCTGAACTGTGCTATGCATTTAGTAAACAGATGAAATAAGGAGTATCACTTATAACCTAATTAAGTTATAAGTGATACTCCTTTTCTCATCAGCATCTTTTATTTCATATTATATTCCTTACAATTTACCAACTAAATCAATTCCAGGTATTAAGGTTTCCTCTCCTGGTACCCATTTTGCAGGGCAAACTTCATTATCATGGGCGGCAACATATTGGCAGGCTTGAACTTTTCTAAATAGCTCCTCTGCATTTCTGCCTATATTATCTGCAGTGATTTCATAGGCAACAATAATACCTTCTGGATTCATAATAAAGCTTCCTCTTTCAGATACACCATCTTCTTCAATCATTACACCAAAATCTCTGGCTAAAGTTCCTGTAGGATCTGCTAACATAGGAAATTCTATTTTGGAAATTGTTTTGGATGCATCATGCCAAGCTTTATGTACATAATGGGTATCACAGGACACTGCATATACTTCACACCCTATTTTTGTAAATTCTTCATACTTATCTGATAAATCTTCTAATTCAGTAGGACATATAAAAGTAAAATCCGCTGGATAGAAGAAAAATACTGACCAGTTGCCAATTACATCTTCTTTTGAGACTGTTTTAAATGCATTTTTCACAAAAGCATGCACTTTAAAATCACTCATTTCTTTACCAATTAATGACATAGTTACCTCTCTTCATCTATAGTATTTCATCTATTTGATATGTGTCAATGAGCCATTTAAGCCCTGGGAAAAGCCTATACTACAGCCCTATTCACTTATCAGGTTGTATTGTAGGTCTATTGCCCTATATGCTGATTATAATGGACAACTTATTATAGTACAAGTACTTTTTTCACATATATGGACCCTGAAACGACTTTATCTAATCTATTGCTAAATCCGTGC
>DALYNO010000266.1:0-6053 GCA_031975295.1 Anaerocolumna sp.
AATACTTAAACTAGTTGTTATACCAACAGCAATAATTCCTAACGCACAACCCATAATAGACAAACCTTGTCTCATAAAACCCATATACATCTGCCCTGCACCAAACATCATAGAAAATATACATGCAAAAAATCCGTTCTTTTTCTGTTTCATAGATTATTACCTCCTATTATTTTAAACCCTTCGGACATTTTCCTGTATTATCTGATTGTATATTTACAATCTGTCTTATGTTATCTATAGTACATCTTTATATTTATGTATAGAACTTTTGCCTTTGCTTCGTTCCTATATATTAACGTTATTATAATACATATATTTACAAATTGAAAGTCTATCTTGCTATTCTTATGGGTTTATTTTACTTTTTTAGGTTGGTTATAGCGCCTCATTGGTTTACATACTCCCTAAGTTGCATCTCTTCTCCATTCGTAAGAATCGTAATAGCACCAGTTTCATAGGTAATATAATACTCACTGCCACAGTCCTTCAATCTATCTAAAAGCTCCTTATGGGGGTGCCCATAGCTATTCTCTTTACCACAGGAAATGATGGAAATGCCGGGGCTAACAATCTCTAAAAACTCAGCCATGGTGGAGTATTTGGAGCCATGATGGGCAACCTTTAGAATGTCATAGTTCTTTGCTAATCCCCCCCTATTCTTTAGTTCAGCATTTACTAATTCTTCCCCCTTCTCCTCTAGATCTCCTGTCAACAAAAGGTCAAAATCCTTATACGTTAAGCTTAATACAGTAGAGTAATCATTTTTCGTTTTTGGTTTATATTTTTCTGTGGGATGAAGACAGGTTATAATTAGGTCTTCTAATTCAAATACATCACCTTTTTGTATATATAAACAAGGTATTCCTTTTTTAGCTGCTAAAGTTACAAGATAGTTATATGCCTCATCTTTTAAACTTGTAGAAGGTAAAACTAGGTTTCTAATCAGAATCTGGCTATTCATGTAATTTTTATTATCTTTCTCTTCACTATCCCAATCCTTCATAGCTTCCATTAGTTCTAGCAGTCCTGAAATATGATCCTTATCTGTATGAGTCACAATGGCATAATCAATAACGTTAATTCCTTTAAATCTTAAGAATGAATCAATTCTATACCTTCCGATCTTGCTTATATTTGTACTTCCTCCATCTATTAAAAAGGTTGTATTGTCTGGTAAATTTAACACAATCCCATCTCCCTGTCCTACCTCTAGAAAAGTTATCTCCATTTCAGCTGTTACTGGCTTAAGAAATATTACACAGGTAAATAAAAGAACAATTAGACTTAGCTTTTTTACTTCTCTTTGATTGAGAAGAAGGAATATAGCTAGAACCATAAAATAGGCAACCAGTGTGATTGTATCTGGTCTACCAATTAATAATTGCCTGAATGGTAAGTGTAAGGCTAATTTACACATTCCTTCAAAAAAGATTAGCAGAAAATGAGCACCACCAATAAAAAAAACACCTAAAGGTAAGTATATAGAGCCTAGCAGAACAGCAATTACCGCTAATAAGATAACCAGAGAGGATAAAGGGATTATAATAAGATTAATAAAAACAGAAAAAGTTGGAATTTCATAGAAATAATATAGCAGTATAGGGGTTGTAACAAACTGAATGGCTATACACATAAGAAAGCTATGAAGAATAGTATTTTGTATTGGTATTAATTTTTTTAATATTGGAAAGATTCCTCCAACTGCAACAATTGCTCCAAAAGATAGCAGAAAGCCTGCATTAAATATCTCCATTGGATTTTGTAGCAGAATAAGTATTGCACTCAAAGCAGTACCTGATAATAGGTCATAAGTTCTACCTACCAAAAGTGAAATCATATAAATAACTAACATTACTATAGAACGGTTTGTAGACACACTAAAACCAGTAAGTATTCCATATGCATATAGTAAGAAAACTGATGCAATGGTAGAGGGTAACATAGGGATCCGCAATCTGCGCAAGAGATTAAATAAGGTCAAACCAAGAAGGGATACATGAAGTCCAGAAATGGCAATGATATGAGATATTCCATTTTGTTTATATAATTCATTTACCTCTTCATCTAAAGAATTGGTATCCCCTAGAATCATTGCAGATAAAATGCCTGACTGCTTCTTATCAAGTATACTATTATAAACACTTTGAAATTTTAATTTAAGGCGATAGATACGATCATAAAAAATATTGTACTCTGAGTTTTCTATTGTTACTTCCTTTGCATTCATTTTATAATCAAAATTCTTATTTCTATAATACTCATATTCATTGAATTGACCAGGATTGGTAGCAATCTGAAATTTTTGTAATGTACCAGAGGCTTTAAGAATATTACCCAGTTTATACTGAATTATATTAGAATTATACACTAAGACTTTGCTTCTAATGAAAGTAGGATTATGGTTTCTATTATTTATCTTTACTTCTTTTAAAGTAAGGCGCTGGTATTCACCCTTATCTTCTATTGTTATAAGCTCACCCCAAAGAGTAGTCTCAATTTTTTCATCAAAATTAGAATCAAAAGAGGTAGGTTTTAATTGCTCACTGGTCATAAAGAATCCTAAAATAAAAAAGAAAGGGAGGAAGAATAGAAAGTAATAAGAAGATATCTTAGATTCCTTTTTATGTAGATATAACATCTGCAATATAATTAGTACAATCATAAAACCTACAATTATGATTCCAATAGCTTCACCAGTACTCATACTCATAGGTTTTTCAAAAACAGCCTCCAAATTGGGTGTAGATTTTTTCTTTGCACTAAAAGACATTAACAAGATTCCAGCTAGATAGGAAGCAAGAATCCAGATAAGCGGCCTATTTATCTGCATTATTTGCTCCCTTCTTCTATTAAATCCAAATTCCTTTCAAATGCATTACCAAAAGGAATATCCTCTCTATATATTTTCTTACTTTGTCCATTAATGGTAAATTGTACTTTATTTATGGTTGTTAATTGTACCAAAGAATTTACTACAGAATATATAACTACTTCTGGTTTAACCCCTTCAACTTTATCCAAAAACTTCTCATTAAAGTCTACAAAACATATGCCATCTTTCGTTCGTACATTCAGTAATTCTGTACCTGCTGGTATAGCTTTTTTCATTTTGGATTCAATTGGGCCTTTTATTAATTGGTTTAGTATTAACTTTTCAATGGATATATTGCCATCATGGGAGGTAATAATAAGTATGGAGGAAACCATTTTCTTCCCATTTTCATTTGGAAAATAAAGATTTACCACAACATTTTCTGCACTCGAGTCATCTATAAACTCCGTATCTTTCATGGCTCCTACAACCTTATCATTGGACTTCTTTAAAGGTTGTCCTGCCACATAGAACTCAATATCTTCAATATCTTTAATTTGGCAGAGGGTTTTCACAATGCTGGCTCTGCTCAATACTTCTCTTACCCCTGTAAGATTCCCATAACTCGAATTAAAGTTAATTGTAAGCCGGTTACTATCATTATAACCAAATTCATATCGAATGTCATCGGGTAAAACCTGTTCCAGAGCTAAGTCCTCAGGTATTGAACTTAGGGCTTTCATGTATTCTTTCACTTGTTCTTCTCTAGTAAAAGATGTTAATTTAAATGGTTTGGCTATTAATTTTGTTTCATTCTTATCTATATAATAAACAACGGTTTCACTTTCATCTGTATTCTTAGTGTCATTGTCTGATTGGCTCTGGCATCCACAAAGCAATAACATGCCAATAAAAATAAGAAAGCAAAGGGATAGACTTCGATTATTAGAATATATATTCTTTATCATGAATTGTCTCCACCTAATAACCCGCCTAACAAAGATGGGTTATTGCCACAAACTTGATGTTGAAGGAATCTAATGTGGTTTTCCTTTCTAAATCTATATTTTCCTTCAACCATTTCAAACAAGAGCACTTATTAAGCAATATAGTTAATGGGAACTCTAACGGTAAATGTAGTACCTTCATTCTCTTTACTATACACCTTAATAGCACCTTTGTGCATATGAATTGCATTTTTTGTAATAGCAAGACCAAGTCCTGTTCCGCCTGTTCCTCTGGATCTAGCTTTATCAACTCGGTAAAACCGGTCAAAGATGGAATCTTGAGCTTCCTCTGGTATACCAATGCCCGAATCGGCTACCTTTACATAAAAATACTTATGATCTGCATTTAAAGATACACGCACCCAACCGTCTTCCACATTGTATTTAATTGCATTTTCTATTAAATTAGACATAGCTAGAGATAATTTAACCTCATCTACTTCTGCTATCACCGGTCTGAAACTCTCATAAATTAATTCGATATTATTCTTTTTGGCAATGGGACGTAATCGTTTTAGTACCAGTTCTAATAGATCATTAATTCTTATAGGCGTAATGGTCATATCACCTGCTGCCTTATCTAACTTAACCAAAGATAATAAGTCATTAATTATTTTATTCTCTCTCTCTATTTCGTCCGCTATATCTACAAGAAACTCCCTATAAAGTTCTGAAGGAGCATCTTCTTGCATCAATAAAGAATCCGCTAAGACTTTGACAGAGGTTAAAGGAGTTTTTAATTCATGAGAAACATTGGATACGAACTCTTGTCTTGATCTTTCCAAATTTTTAATCCTTAAAAGCATTTGATTTAAGGAATTGGATATTTGCTTTACTTCATGAAATCCATCAACTTTAACTTCTTCATCCATGTATCCTTCCGTTAAATGACTAATTGCCTTTTTTAAATTAAGGAAAGGTTTTGTAAATATTCCAGAATAAAAGAAAGCATAGACAAATACTAAAATAGCGGTTGTCAGTAAAAGTATACTTGCTTTTTGATATAGAATTAATGAAATAGATTGTACATCTTTCGTAGAAAAGTTCATTAAAATAACACCCATAATTTCATTTGAAGTATTATGCGTGATTGGTACCGTCATCTCAATATAATTATTATTTTCATCAAGAAAAAAGCTATTCGTTCCTCTTAAGCATTTTATTACATCTTCTGATATGATAGTACTGCCGTCTTCTAAACCAAAAGTATCTTTTAACACTTCCAATTTGCTGTTGATAACAAGTATTCTTCCTTCATAGATATTAGCGACTCTGACCAGCTCTGAATCCACATCAGCAGTACTGTTCTCAGTTATAAAGTTAGCAGAGCCCACCAATAGATTAGCAAGTGATGTTCCCTGTCCTTGTAAATCATTCTTTTTTTGTTCAATAGTTGCTGTGTTATAGGTACTAACCATTTCCCAGGATAAAAACAAAATAGGTATAATACCAATTAAAAAGAGTGCCAATAAAGCATGCACTCTCATGCTTTTTAAGAACCATAACTTTGATTTAATTTTGGAAAAAATAGCCAACACCCCATTTTGTATGTATATATTTAGGTTCGCTTGGATTGTCTTCAATCTTTTCGCGAAGTCTTCTAATGTGAACATCCACCGTCCTTACATCGCCTGGATAATCATATCCCCATACAATGTTCAGCAAATTCTCCCTGCTATATACTTTGTTTGGATTAAATATTAAAAGCTCAAGTAAATCAAATTCTTTGGCTGTTAAATTCACTTCTTTACTGGATACATATACTCTTCTGCTTTCACAGTCAATTTTTAGCTCGCCAAATGTGACAACTTTTTGTTGGCTTTCAGCGGTTTTCTTACTACTGCGACGAATGATGGCTTTTATTCTTGCCTTTACCTCAAGAATGTTAAAAGGTTTGGTGATATAGTCGTCCGCACCATATTCCAGACCAAGGATTTTATCCATATCATCACCCTTGGCAGTAAGCATAATAATAGGCATATTAGAGAATTCCCTTATCTGCTGACACACTTCAAACCCTGTTAATTTAGGAAGCATAACATCTAGAAGTATTACATCATATTCCTTCTTCTTTGCTGCTTCTAAAGCTTCTTCTCCGTCATAAGCACAATCAACTTCCATGCCATCTTGTTCTAAACTAAAACGGATTCCTTTTACTATTAATTTTTCATCATCAACGACCAGTACCTTTTTCGCCACATTCATCACCTATCCTATACTTAACATCATTT
>DALYNO010000267.1:0-3977 GCA_031975295.1 Anaerocolumna sp.
TGTAATGACGTACTAGCATTTGAGACTCAATTTGTTTAATACTATCAAGAACTACACCTACAATAATGATTAGAGATGTTCCACCAAAGGAAATCTGAGCATTAAATGCACCTGAGAAGAAGATTGGAATAACTGCAATAATAGTAAGTGCAATAGCACCAACTAAGATAATGTAGTTAACAACTCTAGTCAGGTATTCAGTTGTAGGTTTACCAGGACGAATACCTGGTATAAATCCACCTTGTTTCTTCATATTATTAGAAACTTCTATTGGATTGAATGTAATAGAAGTGTAGAAATAAGCAAAGAAAATAACAAGTGCAATGTAGATTAAAAGTCCTAATGTATACTTAAATTCACCAAAGCTAGAAAAATCACACCAAGCGTTCTGGTCTAATAAGTACAATACTTTAGGCCATGTATTTGCTCTTGCCGGTTGCACTCCAAAGAATGAAGATACAACAATAGGAAATTGCATTAATGAACCTGCAAAAATAACAGGAATAACACCTGCAGTGTTAACGTTTAAAGGAATATGGGAGGATTGTCCACCAACCATTTTTCTTCCCTGCATTTTTTTAGCATATTGTACTGGTATTTTTCTTTGTGCACTTTGTAATAAAACGACAAAAACAACTACTGCTACGATTACTGCTACGATAACAACAGCGCCTAAAAGTCCACTCATTACATTAGAAGCACCAAGAACAAACTGTCTGAATAGCATAGTCATATCACTAGGCAACTTAGCTATAATGTTAATTAAAAGGATAATTGAGATACCATTTCCAACGCCCTTTTCTGTAATTCTTTCACCAAGCCACATTAAGAATGCAGAACCAGCAGTTAAAGAAGCTACAATAATAGCAACATTACTAAATGTAAGTCCGCCATCTAAATATCCTGATCTTCCGAAACCAATTGCCATAGCAATGGATTCAACAAGTGCTAACGCAACAGTTACATAACGCGTATATTCAAGAATTTTCTTTCTTCCGTCTTCTCCATCTTTCTGGAGCTCCTCAAGCTTAGGTATAGCTATCGTGAGGAGCTGCATTATAATGGAGGATGTAATATAAGGCGTTATATTCAATGCAAAGATCGACATCTGTGAAAAAGAACCACCTGTTAAAGTATCAAAGAAGCCTAAAGAAGTCTGTAGTCCAATCTGTTGTGAGAAAAATTCTCTATTGATTCCTGGGACAGGGAGTTGAGAGCCAAGTCTTACAATTATCATTGCAATAAACGTAAACAATAACCTACTTCTTATATCTTTAATCTTAAAAGCATTTCGGAACGTCTTAAACATCTCCTAAATCACCTCAGCATTTCCACCAAGAGCTTTAATTTTTTCTACTGCGCTTTCGCTGAATGCAGTAACTTTAACGTCAAGCTTCTTAGTAAGTTCTCCATTTCCTAGGATCTTAACACCATCTTTTGGGTTTCTTACAATACCGATTTCTATTAATGATTCAATAGTAACTACGGCACCGTCTTCAAAACGATTCAGTCTGTCTACATTCACTGCCACGATTTCTTTTGTATTTCTATTAGTAAAACCTCTTTTAGGTAAAATTCTGATTAATGGAGTTTGACCACCTTCAAAACCTACTCTAGGTGCGCCTGAACGAGCTTTTTGTCCCTTATGGCCTTTACCTGCAGTTTTACCATTACCTGAACCATGTCCACGGCCTCTTCTAAAATTATTACTGTGTTTGGAACCTTCAGCCGGTCTTAATTCTGATAAATTCATCGAGTACACCTCCTTGCTTTAAGTTTAATTATATCTCTTCAACCTTCACTAAATGTCTAACCTGATCAACCATACCTCTTGTAGAAGCATTATCAGGAAGCTCAACAGTTTTCTGAAGTTTTTTAAGTCCTAAAGCTTCAACTGTTTTCCTGTGTTTAGGAATAGAACCAATAGTGGATTTAACTAATGTTACTTTTAATTTTTCTGCCATTTTTGTCTCCTCCTAACCTAACATCTCTTCTACAGAAATACCACGGAGTTTAGCAACTTCCTCAGGAGTCTTTAATTGACTTAATCCTTCAATAGTAGCTAAAACAACGTTTTGCTTATTGTTGGAGCCAAGAGACTTTGTACGGATGTTTTTAAAGCCAGCAAGCTCTAATACGTTACGAGCAGGACCACCAGCGATAACACCAGTACCTTCAGGAGAACGTTTTAATAATACACTTGCGCTACCAAACTTTCCAACATAATCATGTGGTACACTTCCATTTTCGTCAATAGGAAGAGTAATTAATTTCTTAATTGCATCTTCTTTACCTTTACGGATTGCTTCAGGAATTTCTGTAGCTTTTCCTAAACCTGCACCAACGTGACCGTTTTTATCACCAACAACTACTAAAGCTGTAAATCTGAAATTACGTCCACCTTTAACTACTTTAGTTACACGTTTGATTGATACTACTTTATCTTCTAACTCGCCTAATTGGCTAGCATCAATGATTGTACGTTTCATGTGTTTTCCTCCTTGCTTAGAATTCCAGACCAGCTTCACGGGCTGCTTCTGCTAATGCTTTTACTTTTCCTTGATATATAAAGCCGCCTCTGTCAAAGACAACAGCTGTAATGCCGATTTCTAATGCTTTTTTAGCAATTACAGTACCTAAATAAGTAGCTGCAGCTGCGTCATTAGTTTTTTCAAGTTCAGCCTTAACATCTTTTTGAAGTGTAGAAGCTGCAGCTAAGGTCTTACCAACTGTATCGTCAATAATTTGAGCGTACATATGATTATTACTTCTAAACACAGCTAAACGTGGTCTTTCGGCAGTACCAGCGAAACGATTACGTAATTTTCTATGTTTATTTACACGGACTTTAGATCTTGATTCTTTACTAACCATTTGTTTTCACCTCCAATTATTTCTTACCAGTCTTACCAACTTTGCGTCTAATAACTTCATCAGAATACTTAATACCTTTACCTTTGTATGGTTCAGGTCTTCTCTTATCTCTGATTTCAGCAGCATATTGGCCAACTTTTTCTTTATCTATACCAGAAACTGTAATCTTGTTCTGTCCTTCTAATGTAGTTTCAACACCTTCTGGATCAGTCATAACTACAGGATGAGAATATCCAAGGGTCAATGTTAATTCTTTACCTGCTTTTGCAGCTCTGTAACCAACACCGTTAATTTCAAGAACTTTTGCGTAACCAGTAGTAACACCAGTTACCATGTTAGCTACTAATGTTCTTGTAAGACCATGTAAAGATTTCATTCTCTTTAATTCGTTAGGTCTAGTAACAACAACTTCAGCGCCTTCTAATTTAATGATCATTTCTGCAGGTAATACTCTTTCAAGTGTTCCCTTAGGTCCTTTAACAGTAACCTTATTATTTTCTGCTATATCAACTGTAACTCCTGCTGGTATAGCGATAGGCATTCTTCCTATACGTGACATGCCCGCACCTCCTATTATTTTTTGTAGGTTTTTTAGCAATATTGAGTCTGGTGTAACACATAGATTAATACGCCCAGACTCTTACTTCATTTCTTAATGATTACCAAACGAAAGCTAAAACTTCTCCACCTACATTAAGTTTTCTTGCTTCTTTATCAGTAACAACACCTTTATTTGTTGAAATAATTGCCACACCAAGACCTCCAAGTACTTTTGGCAGTTCATCCCTATTGGCATAAACACGAAGACCTGGCTTAGAGATTCTCTTAAGACCTGTAATTATTTTAACATTTTTATCTTTACCATATTTTAAAGTAACATGGATAGTTTTAAAACTGTCTACTTCTTCGATTTCATATTTTTTGATATAACCTTCTTTTAAAAGAATCTCAGCAATTGCTACTTTCATCTTTGAAGCAGGAATATCTACTGTATCATGTTTTGCAGTATTTGCATTACGAATTCTTGTAAGCATATCTGCAATTGGATCGCTCATTGTCATGTCATTTGCCTCCTTCCTTGTATACTACCAGCTTGCCTTCTT
>DALYNO010000267.1:3987-6044 GCA_031975295.1 Anaerocolumna sp.
CCTTCTTAACACCTGGTATTTGTCCTTTATAAGCTAATTCACGGAAGCAGATTCTGCAAATTCCGTATTTTCTTAAATATGCATGTGGACGACCACAGATTCTGCAACGGTTGTACTCTCTAGTAGAAAACTTTTGTGTACGTTGTTGCTTAATCTTCATTGACGTTTTAGCCATGGAATTCCCTCCTAACTATTTTTTGAATGGCATACCGAATAGTGTCAATAATTCACGAGCTTCTTCATCTGTTTTCGCAGTGGTAACGAAGATGATATCCATACCTCTTACCTTATCGATTTTGTCATATTCGATTTCAGGGAAAATAACTTGTTCTTTAATACCAAGTGCATAATTTCCTCTACCATCAAAAGCGTTCGCATTAACACCTCTAAAGTCACGTACACGTGGTAATGCTAAGTTGATTAAACGATCAGCAAATTCATACATCTTCTCGCCTCTAAGAGTAACTTTACATCCGATAGCTACACCTTCTCTAAGCTTAAAGTTAGCAACAGATTTTTTAGCCTTTGTAATAACAGCTTTCTGTCCAGCGATGATTTCCATATCTTTAACAGCAGCATCTAAAAGCTTGGAGTTATCCTTAGCTTCACCAACACCCATGTTAATTACAATTTTGTTTAATTTAGGTACTTCCATAACGTTTTTATAACCAAACTTCTTAGTCATACCCTCTATAATTTCATTTTGATAAAATTCTTTTAATCTTGTCAACTTCTGAGACCTCCTCTCTTAGAATTAGTCGATTACTTCGCCGCTTGCTTTAGCAACGCGTACTTTTTTAGGACCTTTTTTACCTTCAACAGTTGTAAAACCGATTCTGGTAACTTTGCCCTTATGAATGTACATAACGTTGGATACATCAATCGGTGATTCCTGATGGATAATTCCACCCTTAGGGTTTGATTGGCTGGCTTTACTATGTTTTGTAACTATATTAACGCCTTCTACCAATACTTTGCCTTCTAATACAGCGATTACTTTGCCTTCTTTGCCTTTATCTTTACCGGTAATAACTTTTACTTTATCACCTTTTTTGATTTTTATAGTAGACACAGTCGACACCTCCTTATAATACTTCTGGTGCTAATGAAACGATTTTCATGAATTGTTTTTCTCTTAATTCTCTTGCTACTGGTCCAAAGATACGAGTTCCTTTTGGATTCTTATCTTCTTTTATAATAACAGCTGCATTCTCATCGAATCTGATGTATGATCCATCTTTACGACGAGCGCCTTTTACAGTACGAACTACAACGGCTTTAACAACGTCACCTTTTTTTACAACACCGCCTGGTGTTGCATCTTTAACGCTGGCTACAATGATATCGCCAATACCGGCATATCTTCTAGTAGATCCGCCAAGTACCCTGATGCAGAGTAATTCTTTTGCACCAGTGTTGTCAGCAACTCTAAGTCTTGATTCTTGTTGTATCATGACCTTACTCCTTTCAGAATATCCTATTTTGCTTTTTCTATAATCTCAACAAGTCTCCATCTTTTGTCTTTAGATAAAGGTCTTGTTTCCATAACTTTTACTCTATCGCCAATACCGCATTCATTATTTTCATCGTGTGCTTTTAATTTATACGTTCTTTTAACGATTTTACTATATAAAGGATGTTTAACATGGTCAATAACAGCAACAGTAATAGTTTTATCCATTTTGTCGCTTACTACTTTACCAGTACGAACTTTTCTTAAATTTCTTTCCACAACAATTTCTCCTTTCCTAATATCAATGGTAACACATTGATATAACAATGCTCAGGTGATTAGTTAGAAGCCTTAGCTTTTTCAGAAATCACAGTTTGAATTCTTGCTATATTCTTTCTAACTTCTTTAATTCTGCTGGTGTTATCCAACTGATTTGTTGCGTTTTGGAACCTTAAATTAAAAAGTTCCTTCTTAGCAGCTACTAATTCTTCATTTAATTCTGCAGCTGATTTTACTTTTAAATCTTCTACATATTTATTAGTTTTCACTGCCCGCACCTCCTTCTAAGTCTGCGCGAGAAACTATCTTACATTTAACTGGTAGT
>DALYNO010000268.1:0-6043 GCA_031975295.1 Anaerocolumna sp.
AACAGAGGGAAGCGTTTTAATTAATGGACACGATATTTTTTTGGAACCGGAAGAAGCGAAAAAATGTATTGGGTATTTACCTGAAATACCACCATTGTATCAGGATATGACAGTAAAAGAATTTCTTAATTTTGTTGCTGACATAAAACTTGTTAAAAAATCTGATAAAATCAAAATGATACATAAAATTATGGACATGACCAGAATTGCAGATGTGTCTGACAGACTGATTAAACAATTATCCAAAGGGTATAAGCAAAGAATAGGGCTGGCACAGGCTATTGTAGGCTTTCCGGAAGTACTTATCTTTGATGAACCTACAGTAGGTCTTGATCCTATGCAGATAATAGAAATCAGAGATTTAATTAAGGAATTAAGTAAAGAACATACCATTA
This sequence comes from Anaerocolumna sp., assembly GCA_031975295.1. Classification (GTDB taxonomy): domain Bacteria; phylum Bacillota; class Clostridia; order Lachnospirales; family Lachnospiraceae; genus Anaerocolumna. The sequence continues at coordinate 396 of DALYNO010000268.1, forward strand.
TTCTAAGTTCACATATACTATCAGAAATTAGTGCCATTTGCCATAAGGTTATGATTATTAATAAAGGTAAATTGATTGTAAGTGATACCCCTGAGAATTTATCTAAACACATTGGCGGATCTAATGGACTTCATTTGGAAGTGAAAGGGAATGCAGAGACCATTAAAGAGGCGCTTAGTGGTATAAAGGAAATTACAAGAATCGATACGGATAATAAACATGGAGCGTATGTTAAAGTATCCATATATTCTGCAGAAGAAAACGATATTAGGGAAGAGGTGTTTTATAGTCTAAGTAGTGCAAAATGTCCGATTATGGATATGCAATCTTCCCGTATGTCTCTTGAAGATATATTCCTTGAACTCACACAGTCTGGTGAAGAAAAATCAAGTAAAAAAGGAACAAAGAAAAATAAATTGTCTATAAGTTTACCCGGAAAATCAGAATCTGAAAGTAAGGAGGACAAATAAATGCTTGCAATCTATAAAAAAGAATTGAAATCCTATTTCACTTCCATGATAGGATATGTATTTATTGCTTTTTTTCTGGTTATTGTTGGAATTTATTTTGTAGTATATAACCTGATTAATCAATATGCTAACTTTGAATATGTATTATCAGGCGTATCATTTATATTTGTTTTATTAGTACCTATCTTAACCATGCGTTTAATGGCAGAAGATAAAAGACAAAAAACGGACCAGCTATTGTTTACTTCACCCCTGTCAATTGGAAAAATAATAGCAGGTAAATTCTTTGCTGTATTTACTGTATTCTTAATAGCAATGGCAGTTATTTGTGCTTATCCTCTTATTTTACTGCAGTTTGGGGCTGTCCCACTTAAGATTGCCTATGCCTCTATATTAGGTTTTTCCTTACTTGGAGGAGCATATATCGCACTAGGGTTATTTATTTCTGCATTAACAGAGAGTCAGTTGGTAGCAGCTGTTATTTCTTTTGTAGCAATCTTAATTACGGCTCTTATGGATAGTCTGGTTAATTTACTACCTTCTGATAATCGTACTGCTTTTATGATTTTTACGATAATCGTCATATTATTGTGTTGGTTAATCTATTCTATGATTCATAACCTTACGGTTACTTTAAGTATAGGTATCCTGGCTGAAATTGGTTTAGCAGCTATGTATTTCATAAAGGCAACATTATTTGATGGGCTGGTAGCCAGATTTTTTAGTTGGTTTTCGGTTATAGCCAGATTCGATAAATTTATCAGTGGGATACTTGATTTATCTTCAATTATTTATTATATCAGCGTTATATTTATATTCTTGTTTATTACAGTACAGGCAATTAAAAAACGCAGATGGAATTAAGGAAGGGAGATGAATAAATGAGCCAATTAAAAGATAATAATAATGAAAATTTAGACCTGGATAACAAAAATCCTGTTATGAATGAAGAAGAGAAAGTACATATAGAGGAAGTATTGGAACCTTCTATAGAGTCTATCACAGAAATTGTTGAGAAACCAAATAAAGTAAGTCTTAAAGAAAAGATGCATAAATCTTTTACCTCCAGAAAATTCATTGGAGGAGCTTATGCAACAGCAATATCTGCAATCGTGATAGTAGTTACCATACTAGTTAATATTTTAGCTACAGAACTAGATTTAAAGGTAGATGTTAGTAAAGACGGAAGATATACTATTTCTGATGTGACAAAGGATTATGTGAAAAATATCAAAGATGATATCACCTTATATTATATGGTGCAAAACGGCAATGAAGACAGTACTTTTACAGAAATAGCCCAGAAGTACCCCAATCTATCAAGCCATATTAAGCTTACATATAAAGATCCAGTATTATATCCTAACTTTTCCAAACAATATGTGGAAGATACTATTACAGATAATAGTATCATAGTTGTAAATAATACCAATGGCAGAGCAAAATATATTGACAATAGCGATATGTTAGTTACGGAAGTGGATTATCAGACTTATCAAACCAATGTAACAGGTGTTGATATTGAAGGACAGATTACCTCAGCGCTGCAATATGTAACTACGGAAGATTTACCCGTTATGTATATGGTAAAAGGACATGGCGAAACAGAGATCGGAACTACGCTGGCAGCGTCATTAGCAAAAGTTAACGTAACTACAAATACCTTGTCCACCCTAACTACAGATAGTATTCCAGAGGATTGCTCATTTCTACTTATGAACGGACCAACCACGGACTATTCAGAAGAGGAAGTGGCAATGGTAAAAGATTATCTGATAAAAGGAGGTAGTGCTATTATATTAGCAGATTACAGAGCGAAAGATCTGCCAAATTTTAATGGTCTGCTCAACTACTATGGCGTGGAACTTGTAAAGGGTATTATTATAGAAGGAGACAAGGAGCATTATACCGGACAATACCCTAATACCCTTGTACCAGATATTTCATATGAGGATATTACCTCCAGCCTAAAATCAGACAATAGAGCAGTTATTGTCCCTACTGCTACTGGTATACAAACACTAGATTCTGCTAGAAGTACAGTAACAGTTACCCCTTTACTAACTACTTCTGATGCGGCTTATTCAAAAGTAGATATCAATTCTAATACGGTAGATAAAGAATCATCAGATCTTGATGGACCCTTTAATCTGGGTGTAACTATTACAGAAAATTATAATGATGTTGAAACCAAACTTGTCGTTTATGGCTCAGTTTACCTTGCTGATGAAAGTTTTGTTTCCTATCCTTCCATAGGTAATCTGGATTTGCTCTTAAATACTGTTAGTTATTTAGCAGGACAACAAGAAACACTTGCAGTGCCTACCAAAAGCGTTGTGCAAGCATATCTTACATTAAATGCTGCTCAAGTTAATATTTTAGCTCCCATAATCGTTGTTGTAATACCAGTAATTATTCTTTCAATAGGGGGATATATCTGTATTAGAAGGAGGAAGAAGTAATGGCAGTTAGTAAGAAGAAAAAGGGCCGTAATCTTATCCTGTTACTAATTCTTATGATTGTAATGATTGGTGCTATCTTCTTTGTCACCAATCAAAAAAAAGAAAAAGAAAGTAGCAAGACGGATACTAGTGAGGATACTTCTGTCATAGCGAAAACAGATACGACTGCAATAAAGACAATACATTTCAATACACCTGAGAATGATATGATCTTGATAGTAAATGAGCAGGGTAACTGGCAGAATTATCTGGATGAGAAATTTCCTGTCAATCAGACCCATGCAAGTAATATGGCAAGTGCTTTTGCAAATATCACTGCCACAAGAACAATGACAGAGGGTATTAGCGATTTGTCGGAATTTGGACTGACCAAACCAGCTGCCACTATAACCGCAACCTTAAAAGATGAGTCGGCCATAAAGGTTAAAATTGGAGATAAAGTACCAGTATCAGGTGGATACTATGCAACCCTTAATGATGACGGTAAGGTGTATATTATTCCAGATAGCTTTTATGCAACCTTTGATTATACTTTGGCTCAAATGACTGAAGTTGAAAAGATTCCTGCAATAACAGCAGAAAATATTACAAAGTTATCTGTAGTGAATAAGGAAAAATCAAGCTTTGAAGTTGTTTATGAGGAAGAATCACCAGCGGATTTGTCTGGATTTAGTAATTATGTCATAAATAAGCCTTACGCTACCCCTGTGCCTGCTGATTCAGATTCAGTTATTAAGTTGTTTGGTAACTATAGTGCTATGACATTTTCCTCCTGTGTAGATTATAATGGAGCAGATTTAAGTAAATATGGTCTGGATAAGCCAACGAAAGAGATTCACATCCGGTATTATGAAGAAGAGACCAAAGAGGCAGCAGATACAAACGCTACAAAAGATAGTGATAGCATTGATACTGCTAAAAGTACTGGAAAAGTAGAACATGAATTAACGCTTTATATCGGAGCCATGAATGAAAATGGAGATTATTATGCGAAATTAAAGGATTCCAATGCAGTCAATATAATATCTGCAAGTACCGTATCCACTTTAACAGATATTGTCGCCTATGATAATACTTATAAATATATAAATCTGATTAATTTGGATACTGTAGACAGCATAGATATTAAAGTAGAGGATACAACTTATCATCTTGCCATCAAACGAGAAACAAAAACTGTAGATGGTAAAGAAACGCAGGCAGCATCTTATTATGTAAATGATAAAAAGTTGGAAGAAGATGCTTTCAAAACTTTATATCAGAAAATCATTGCACCGGTTACAGAACGGGAAATACCGAAGGAAGGGACTACTCAAGCAAATATACCATATATGACAGTTACCTATCAGCTGAACACATCAAAAGAACCACTTGTAATTAGCTATATACCATATGACCAGAGTTATGACATAGTAAATACCAATGGTGTTCAGAATTTCTTGACGGATATAAGAAAAATCACAGAAATCACAGATAGTTTAAAAACTTACAAGTAAAATAAAATGAAAAGCTTTATAGTTTTTCTGCAAACATATAGTGCTAAAAGGCAGACTAGTATGGTTTGATAGAAATAATCTATGGAGCTTTTTTAGTTACAGGAAGAAAGTACCATTTATATTTTGTTGACATATTCTGTACAGGCTTGTATATAATGTAATACGGGTTGGAAATATACAAGCTGTATTCCTTTGTAATGGATTATGAGCAGGCAGCATAGGGGATGAGGCTTATTCCATTTACTACTGGCTGGCAAAGTATATATAGATATCATTTCGGGTAGATAATATTGAGAGCGTAGGTGTCATTCATGAAGAAAAAATTATGGTTACTGGGAATATGCATATTATGCTTGATTCTTATTTTTACTGTTAATACAATTAAATTACTAAAGCAGGATAATAAAGGTGAAGAAAATATTATAAAAAATCAAGAAATGATGACTGCAGCAAAGGCGCAGACTTTGCTGAATTACCTGGGGGATTTTACGGGGGAACTTGATTATTTAGGAAATAGAGAAGATAATTTCTTATATAAAGATGGAATAGCATTTATAGACATTGCAGCAGATAAATTTGGATTTCAAAAAGTGGATATGACAAATGGACTTTCTTTTGCTTTGGCGAACAATCAAAATCTGGAAATGCCAGTAATTCAGTTCTTAGAGTTTTATGAGAAAATACTCTCGCTTTTTCCAGAAGATACCGCTCCCGTGAAAGAAAAAAGCCTATATCTCTTAGGAGCATTAAAGGGCAGCGCATCATCTCAGGCATTAAATGTTGTAACAAATGAAGGCAGTTATGGTTATGAAAATACACTGGATATGAGTATATATTATGACCAAGGTAAACTGATTCTAAGGGATGAAGAATACATTGAAGAAAGTATTGAAGAAAGTATTGAAGAAAGTATTGAAGATGAAGAACATATAAACGAGGAAGAAATCACACAATCAGGAGAATCTGCAGAATCTGGGGAGGAGAAAAGAGAAGAAAATAAACCGGATGAACCAGAAGGAAATAATGAACTTCATGAATTTGCAGAATCTAAGATATTTGATTTGGGAGTTTATGTAGATAGAAAAATTAAAGTCATGGTCAAAGGGAATCAATTTATTTACATAAAAGGTACCACAGAGGAAGAAACCACATTACATAACATATGGGTAACAGAAGGAAAAGGAGATACCCTCACTGCATATTTACTCAACATGGAGAAA
>DALYNO010000269.1:0-6026 GCA_031975295.1 Anaerocolumna sp.
TGGGTGACTAGAGATCGAAATCACCCAAGCCTAATTATGTGGAGTATTGGTAATGAAATACATGATACCCATGCAAGTCTTAGAGGTCTTGAAGTAGCAGCTATGTTAAAGGAAGAAGTCCAGACCTACGATTACCGAAATAATGGAGTAGTAACCATAGGCAGTAATTATATAGCCTGGGAAAATGCGCAGAAGGTAGCAGACTATTTAACTTACTCAGGTTATAATTACGGAGAGCATTTATATGATCTGCATCATGAGAAATATCCTCATTGGATTATATACGGAAGTGAGACTGCCTCCACAGTTAAGAGCAGAGGTATCTATCATTTTCCAGCAGGTACACCAATTCTTACTCATGATGACTTACAGTGTTCTAGCATGGATAATAGTGCGGTTGGCTGGGGGGCTAAAAATGCTGAGTGGGGATGGACTATGGACAGAGACAGAAAGTTCTGTGCAGGGCAATTCATATGGACAGGTTTTGATTACATCGGAGAACCTACACCCTACAGTACAAAGAATTCCTATTTTGGAATAGTAGATACAGCAGGGCTTAAAAAAGATATATATTACATGTATCAGGCAGAATGGACCCATTATAAAACCAATCCTATGGTTCATTTACTACCATATTGGGACTTTAATGAAGGTCAATTGATTGATGTATATGCTTATACCAATGGTTGTAAAGTAGAATTATTTTTAAATGGTAAATCTCTTGGAGCTCAGAGTATTGACCATGAAAAGGGACAGATTCTTCATGGAGCATGGAAAGTAGCATATACAAAAGGAACGTTATTGGCCAAAGCCTATGATGAAAATAATCAGGTAATTGCAACAGATGAAAGGAATTCTTTTCAGGACATTACCAAATTAGTTTTAACTCCTGAAAAATCTGAATTAAACGCAGATGGAAGAGATTTATGTTACCTTGAAATTACAGGGAGGGATGAGGATGGTCATTTTGTAGCCAATGGTCGAAATAGAGTAAGAGTAGAGGTTACAGGTGAAGGCAGATTAGTTGGACTTGATAATGGAGATTCTACAGATTACGAGGATTATAAAGTCAATACAAGACGATTATTCAGTGGAAAGTTAATTGCTGTTATTGAAAGTACAAAGAGTGCTGGAGATATTATAATCAAAGTATCCTCAGAAGGAATAGAAGATGAATGTGTGATATTAAAATCTCATCCTTGTAAACAGAATGAAGGAAATAGTGTTGTTGCTCCAAACCCCTATCAAGGAATTATAAAGAAATTAAATACAGACCAACTTGCTGAAATTCCTGCTAGAAAAATAGAGTTAACCGTAGTTTCAGGAAGTCAGCATTTGAATAAAGCGTCTAATATGGCAGTGGTTTTGGCAAAGATTCTGCCTGAAAATGCAACCTATTCAGATTTAACCTGGAAATTAGTAAATAATAGTGGGGTGGAAATTAACAATGCTGAATTAGAGATTAAGGAAAACCAAGTTGTAATAAAGGCCATTGAAGATGGTGCGTGTCGTTTGCGTTGTATGTGTAGTAATGGAGGAGAAATTCCACAAATTATATCAGAACTTGAATTTCATATATCAGAACGAAAGAGTCCATCACATAATCCTTATGAATTTACATCCGCATGCTTTTACAATAAGAGCAATGTACCTTTAAATGTAGTAAAGAATGGTGCCGTAAGCGGATTCTTTGAAAAAACAATCATAGGTTTCACCGGTGTTATATTTGGCCCTAATGGGTCAAGAGAATTAGAACTATATATTGGTAATAGCGGAGGTCATGCTGTACCAATTGAGATTTGGGAAGGCATTGCAGGTGAAGAAGGAGCTAAATTACTTTTAACAGTAGATTTTAAGTTAAATGGTCAGTGGGATGGATTCTTGCCTGAAACTTTCATGCTTCCTTCTACTCTTATTGGTAAGAAAGTAATTTCTTTTGTTGTGGTAGATAAGATTATATTTGGAGGATTTAGGTTTATAGAAAGTAACAGGGCCTATGAAAATATAAAGGCAGGAAACTTTAATCGCATTTATGGGGATAGTTATACCATAAACAATGAAAGAGTAGAAAATATTGGAAATAATGTGGTTTTAGAGTTTGCTGACCTGGATTTTAAAGACCATGGATTTACTAAAATTATTGTTAGAGGTAAAACTCTAACTGAAAAAAATATGATTCATGTTAGATTTATGAACAAAAAAGAGAATAATGTGAACCAGTTAATTGAATTTCCTTTTACAAAAGAGTATACTGAAATAGAGTTTGACTTAGATAGTGTCACTGGAAGACAAGATGTAAGTTTTGTCTTTTTGCCGGGAAGTAATTTTGATTTCGATTGGTTTAAGTTTGAGTAACTTAAACCTACATAAGCAGTTCAGATATAAGCTGTATACTCCTGGCAACACATATTAAATAATATATATGCTTGTGTTATTTCGCAGTTTCAAACTGCTTTTAAAAAATATATCATTAAATGATTGAATAGGAGTGTAGAGATGAACGAAGTATTAAAGCAAATTAGAAATCTTGGTATTGTTCCAGTAGTTAAATTGGACAGAGTAGAGGATGCAAGTCCTTTAGCAAAAGCTCTATGTGAAGGTGGCTTACCATGTGCAGAAGTAACATTTAGAACAGCTGCAGCAGAAGAAGCCATTCGTATTATGGCAACAGAATACCCTGACATGTTAATTGGTGCAGGTACTGTACTTACAACAGAGCAGGTGGATAAGGCGGTTCATGCAGGTGCTAAATTTATTGTTAGCCCAGGACTTAATCCTAAAATTGTAAAATACTGTGTTGAAAGAAATATTCCCATAACACCAGGATGTGCTAACCCAAGTGATATTGAACAAGCTATTGAATTAGGCCTTGAAGTAGTTAAATTTTTCCCAGCAGAAGCAGCTGGCGGATTAAATATGATCAAAGCAATGGCAGCTCCCTATGTAAATATGAAATTCATGCCTACAGGCGGAATTAGTGAGAAGAACCTTATTTCTTATCTTGATTTCCCTAAAATCATTGCATGCGGCGGCAGCTGGATGGTTAGCGATGATTTAGTTAAAGCAGGAGATTTTGATAAAATTAAAACATTAACAAAAGAAGCAATTACTAAAATGTTAGGCTTTGAATTGCGCCATATAGGAATTAATGCTCCAGATGAAGAAAAAGCAGATTCTATTGCAACTTCCTTCGAGAAGTTATTTGGTTTTACTAAAAATGCTGGAAGCTCCTCTATTTTTGCTGGCCTTGGAATAGAAGTTATGAAGACTCCATACCTTGGTAAAAATGGACATATTGCTATTCAGACAAATTATATTGATAGAGCAATGTATCACTTAGAAATGCAAGGGTTTGAATTTGATATGGACACTGCAAAGTATGATGCTAACAATAAGATGGTTGCAGTTTATTTTAAAGGTGAAATCGGAGATTTTGCTATTCATTTACTGCAAAAGAAGTAATTTTATAGAATGAGGATGATAGCTTACTTATAGGCGTAAAATGTATAATATCTGCTATATTGGCAGTTTACAGGTTTTAGAATTAATCCAACTTATAGCAACAGAATGGGCTGTATAAAGCACCACTTAAAAGTGTTTTTATACAGCCCTTATAAGATTACTGGGAAGGAGTATTTATGGAGAATTTAAATGAAAAAAAGCCATTTGATGCTTTAGCATTTGGAGAAATATTATTAAGGTTATCCTCACCACTAAATGAAAGAATCCAATCAGGTGCTGTGTTCGAGAAAAGAGCAGGAGGCGCGGAATTAAATGTAGTTTCTGGTATTTCATTAATGGGACTTAGAACTGGTATTATATCTAAACTACCTAGAAATGAGCTGGGAACCTATATCAAAAACAATATACGTTTTTGCGGTGTTAGTGACGACTGGCTTATATATGATGACAGCAAGGAAGCAAGACTTGGTTTATATTACTATGAACACGGTGTGTATCCAAGAAAGCCAACTGTAGTATATGATAGAAAGCATGCTTCTGTAAATACCATAAAAACGGAAGATATTCCAAAAGAAATCTATGGTTCTACCAGATTATTTCATACCAGTGGTATCTCTTTGGCTTTATCAGAACAGACTAGACAAACTGCAAAAGACTTAATAAAGAACTTTAAAACTGCTGGAGCATTAATATCCTTTGATGTAAATTTCAGAGCAAACCTTTGGTCAGAGGAAGAAGCTAAATCAACTATAGAAAATATACTGCCCTATGTAGACATTTTGTTTATGTCAGAAGAGACAGCAAGAAGAACCTTTGGCAGAATAGGTGATTTAAAGGATATTATGAGAGAGTTTGCCAAAGAATATGACATTAATGTAATCGCTTCAACGGAAAGAAAAATTTTAAGTCCTAAAAAACATACCTTTGGTTCCACAATTTATAACAAAGAGACTGATACATTTTATCAAGAAGCTCCTTACGAAAACATTGAAGTGGTGGACCGAATTGGAAGCGGTGATGCGTATGTTTCAGGTGTATTATTTGGTTTACTGAACTTTGGAGATTGTAAAGTGGCACAGGAATATGGCAATGCAGCTTGTGCAGTAAAGAACACGGTATTAGGTGATTTACCAGCTACAGATCGTAAAGAGATAGAAAGAATTATCGAAGGACACCAGAATACAGGATATCAGAGTGAAATGAACCGTTAATTTATAAAGTAATACAATACATAACTGGAATATTTAATAAGCTTATCATGGTTAGGGGTAGCATAGATTGCAATGGACTATATTGTAATCTATGCTTTTCATTAATCATATGTTAAGTCTATAAAATAAATGAATTGCTGTGATAGTAAGGGATTAGTATGATATTATTGATTGCAGCAGCATAGATTTGATTTTCGTTAAGATATAACGTTATTTTGTGAAAGTATTATTAGAGTGGTAGCAGTAAAATTCTTAGTACATATAGCACTAACATACATGAGTAGTGAGTTGTTTGTTGGTAAGCCAGCCAAATGATTTGCAGAGAGATTGAGGTATGAATGAAGATACAAAAGATAGGAAAAAGAAGTATTATATTTACTTGGTCAGTTCCTGACGGTTGGGACGTTAATATTCATGTGATACAAGGTAAACAAAGGATTTATATTATTGATACGGGTCTTGGTTCTGAAAATATAATAGAAATGCTAGACATATTGAATACTAAGGACAAGGACATTATTGTTATAAATACCCACTACCACTGGGATCATATATGGGGAAATCATATGTTTCAAGGATATCAGATAATTTCTCATAGTCTATGCAGAACTTATATGGACCAGAAGTGGGAAGAAATGATTGACAACAAAGGGAAATATATTATGGGTGTTACAAAGCCAGGACTTCCAACCATAACTTTTGAAGATGAAATTTATTTTCACGATGATAAGATTCGTTTGTTTTACTCTCCAGGGCATACGGGGGATTCTATCAGTGTTGTAGATGAAGAAGATTATGTAATAAACATTGGTGATAATATTGGAGATGATATGCTTGATATAATTCCTAGCATTAAATCCCCAAAAGAAGAGTATATCAGTACCTTAAGAACGTATCTTGACCTTAATGTTAAGTATTATGTTTCAGGTCATAATATGGTAGTGGATAAAAATGTGATAAAGAACTTATTGGATTCAGCTTTAGAGATGTAGTATAGTTCTAAAGATCTGAATGTAGTGATTTTGAATATATTAGATTATATATATTATTTTCATTCTTGATATTTATAAGTTATTGTTAATTTAAGTGTACCAAATCTATTAGATTTGGGGGTTATACCAATTGATATAATAGGTATCATATAAAGGGTTATAAGCATATAAATATATGATGAGGAAAAAAAGTTACAAAAAGTAATAAAAAAGTGTTGACATCATAATACCATAGTGTTATAATTCATTTTGCTGACCCGCTAGAAGATAAAAATTCTAAAGAAATTAATAAGGCGTTAGCACTTAGAACCTTGATAACTGAACAGTATAACAACCCTGAAAATTCTAATAAAATTTTCAA
>DALYNO010000270.1:0-5986 GCA_031975295.1 Anaerocolumna sp.
CCTTGGTGGAAGCCCATGATGAAGAGGAAGTAAACAAAGCAGTGAAATGTAAAGCTAAAATAATAGGGGTAAACAATAGAAACTTAAAAACATTTCAGGTAAATATTAATAATAGCATAAGACTTAGGAAGCTGGTTCCAGATCACATTCTTTTTGTTGCAGAAAGCGGTATTACAAGTGCACAAGACATTGATGACTTAAGAAGAGCTAAGGTGAATGGTGTTTTAATTGGAGAAACCTTAATGAAAACAAAAGATAAAGAAGCTATGATAAGGGAATTACGTGGCATCAATGGAAGATAGGACACTTACTATGGCAGGCAGAAAGAAGGTGTGTATGACTAAGATAAAAATATGCGGGCTTAGGAGTTTCAATGATATAAACATGGCAAATAAATACCACCCGGATTATATAGGATTTGTGTTTGCAAATAGTAAGCGGCAAGTAGATCCTAAAACTGCATTTAATCTAAAAAATGAATTAGATCCAACTATTCAAGGGGTAGGAGTATTTGTGAATGCACCCATAGAATATATTGTTCCACTATGTCAGAGTCAAACAATTGATATTATTCAGCTCCATGGTGATGAAGATGAAGCATACATACAGGAGTTAAAAAGAAATGTCTCAAATCCTATTATCAAAGCAGCAAGAGTAAGTAAGGAGATGGGATTTTTACCTTCAATTGAGTATTCTTCTGATTATATTTTATATGATACTGTCATAAAGGGACAGTTTGGTGGTAGTGGTATTACCTTTGATCATCGTTTACTTATAAATCAATCCAAGCCCTTTTTTCTTGCCGGGGGCTTGGATCGGGAAAATGTAAGAAAAGCGATCCTCATTTGTAATCCCTATTGTGTGGATGTAAGTAGCGGAGTAGAAACCAATGGTATAAAAGATGAGGCTAAAATAAGAGAATTTATTCAGGCCATAAGAGAAATGTAATCAATACAAGGCGTGCTTTAAAACCACGCAGAAGGGAGTTAGGATGAAAAAAGGTAGATTTATGCAATACGGAGGTCAATATGTACCTGAAACTTTAATGAATGCGGTTCATGAAGTGGAGGAAGCTTATGAATTTTATAAAAATGATCCTTCTTTTATAAAGGAATTAAATACACTATATGCAGAATATGCAAATCGTCCTTCAATGCTGTATTTTGCGGAGAAAATGACTAAAGATTTAGGGGGCGGAAAGATATATTTAAAACGAGAAGATTTAAACCATACCGGCTCTCACAAAATTAATAACGTATTAGGTCAGGTACTTTTAGCGAAAAGAATGGGGAAAACCAGAGTCATCGCTGAAACAGGTGCAGGACAACATGGTGTAGCAACAGCTACTGCGGCAGCGCTTATGGGTCTTTCTTGTGAAATATTTATGGGTAAAGAAGATACTGAGCGTCAGGCTCTCAATGTGTTTCGTATGGAATTACTAGGGGCTATAGTCCATCCTGTTACCAGTGGAACACAGACTCTTAAAGATGCAGTAAATGAAACTATGCGAGAATGGACTAAAAGAGTAGAGGATACCCTATATGTGCTTGGGTCAGTAATGGGTCCCCATCCATTTCCTACCATTGTAAGGGACTTTCAGAAAATTATTGGTGCAGAGATAAAAGAACAATTGAAAATAAAAGAAAATAAACTTCCGGACTATATTATAGCTTGTGTTGGTGGCGGTAGCAATGCTATGGGTGCCTTCTATGAGTTTCTGGAAGAAGAGTCTGTAAGGTTAATTGGTTGTGAGGCAGCTGGTCTTGGCGTGAAGCATCCTAAAAATGCTGCAACCATTGCCAATGGCAGTGAAGGGATTTTTCATGGTATGAAGTCTATCTTCTGCCAAGATGAGTATGGTCAAATTGCACCTGTATATTCTATTTCTGCTGGACTTGATTACCCTGGCATCGGTCCGGAGCACGCTATGCTTTATCAAACAGGTCGTGCAAGTTATGTTCCAGTAACGGATAATGAAGCTGTAGAAGCCTTTGAATATCTTTCTAAAACAGAAGGCATAATACCTGCTATTGAAAGTGCCCATGGGGTTGCTTATGCCATGAAGTTGGCACCTACTTTACCCAAAGATAAAATTATTGTGATAAACCTGTCTGGCAGGGGGGATAAAGACGTTGCTGCCATAGCAAGATATAGGGGGGTGAATATCCATGAGTAGAATAAAGAGTGCTTTTGAAAAAAACCACATATTGACCAAGGAAAATAAGATTACAAAAGAAAAGGCTTTTATCGCCTTTGTTACTGGCGGTGATCCTGATTTAGAAACAACAGAAAAACTAATATATGCCATGGAGGCAGCTGGTGCAGATTTAATCGAGATTGGAATTCCTTTTTCAGATCCTATCGCTGAAGGAATTGTTATTCAAAAAGCCAATGAAAGAGCGCTCAGTGCCGGATGTACCACCGATAAATTATTTGAATTAGTTGCTAAAGTTAGAGATAAAGTTCAGGTACCTTTGGTATTCTTAACGTATATGAATCCTATTTATACATACGGAAAAGATAAATTTTTTTCTAATTGTAAAAAGAGTGGAATAGATGGTATAATTGTCCCTGATGTACCTTTTGAAGAAAAAGAGGAATTAGAGCCAGAATGTAATAACTATGGCATAGATTTGATTACATTAATAGCGCCCACTTCCAAAGACAGAATTAAGCAAATAGCCCGCGAAGCAAAGGGATTTATATATTGTGTTTCTTCCTTAGGTGTCACTGGAGTCCGCTCTGAGATTAAGACTGATATCTCCTCTATGATTTCTCTTGTACGAGAAGTTAGTGATACCCCTTGCGCTATAGGCTTTGGTATATCTACACCAGAACAAGCCGAATATTTTGCTCATATAGCCGATGGCGTTATCGTTGGAAGTGCTATTGTAAAAATTGTAGAGCAGTATGGAAGAGAAAGTGAGACACCTGTGATGGAATACATTAAGAAAATGAAAATTGCTACATATGTGCAATAAGATTATCTTCTTCCCATAGACTCACATTTTTGCTGAGTCTTTAATGAAAAATGAACTATCATCTCACTATATGTGTATGGCAATTGCCAACTACTATTCTTTAAATAAGGAGTTTAATTTGCGTAATATATTTGAATTAAAAACCATAGCAGGCAGAGAATGCTTTGTGTTTCTGCCTAAGGATTACCATAAAAATGAAATAGCATATCCAGTGGTTTACCTTCATGGTGACAGTGAAACTTATTCACGATTAGATGAATCAGAATTTATAACAGACCTGTCCTATATTATTATTGGAATATTTGCTCATAACCGTTTAGACGAATTAACACCTTGGCCAAGTCCTGCCTTACATCCTAAATTTCCGGATTTTGGTGGAAAAGGTGAGGAATATCTGGATTTTATAGAGCATTGTTTAAAACCCGCCATTGATATAAGCTATCGAACGCTTACTGGGCCTGAGTTTACAGGTCTTCTTGGTTTTTCACTCGGTGGTCTTATTACTCTGTATGCAGGGTATCATACGAAGTGTTTTGGTAATTTAACCAGTATTTCGGGCTCTTTTTGGTATGCTGATTTTGTTAAATATGCTACTACCCATACTTTACATAGCAGTGTTAATAACATTTACCTTTCCAGTGGAAGGAAAGAAGGTGTAGGTGCTAAGGATATTAAGAAAAATGCAATTACATCTACCCAGTTAATTTATGAATACGCCATAAAAGAATTATCTCCATCGCAAGTAACCCTTTTGTGGGATGATGGAGACCATCATGACTATCACTTGGAAAGATATAAAAAGGCCTTGCTTTGGTTGGCGGCACAAATGAAAAATGAATGACAGACAGTTCCTCTTCATTTAAGGCTGAGTAAAATTAAGTGCCTATATGTACATTTTTATACCTATGAGCCTTTCAAATAATAGGAATTAAACCGAAAAGACGGATACATTATTTTGGTATGCAGCTGAGTAAAAAAGTCTCAAGTGCATACTATAAAGTATCCGTCTTTCTATTATGAATTTATTTGCTTGGCATTATGGACTAGTGTATTAGCAGCTAACATACCGCTATGTAAGGCACCTTGCATCCATCCATGTTTTGCACTTGTATGTTCGCCTGCAAAAAATAAGTGATTATTATACTCTGGCTCTAGAATGGAGTAAGCAAAGTTGACTTTTTGTCCTGGTAAATCTACAACATAGCCACCTCTAAACCAAGGCTCCTTATTCCAGTCAATGATTTTAATAGCATCAATCACTTTATCTAAATATCCATCTGCTAAGCCATGTACCTGTTCAACATTATGCCTTATTAAATCATAACGTTTTTCTTCGCTTTGATTGGCAATTCGTATAGAGTCATAGTTAATACTATATGCTGCTGTTAGGACCCCAGACTCTTTTGGAAGACAGGAGGCATCATCGGTGCAATTAACATGATCTGTTGGATACAGAATAGACTGAATTGGTAAATCCGTTGTAGAGATTCCACCATTCATTCTGCCATATTCAGCATCCTCCTCCCAAAATCTTCTATTACAAAGAAATGAAGCTTTTAAAGAATCCACATAATTTAATTCTCTTATTGCCTGCATTTTTTGATTAGAGAATAGCGGATTAATATCAATCTCTCTTAGGGTTGAAAAGGGAATGGCGCATATTACATAGTCAAACACTTCCATAATTTCCTTGCGATTCTTTGTAGTATATTTTAAAAGTATGGAATTCTGTTGTGATGTATTATAAATACCAGTCATAACATGACCTTGTTTAATGGTTACAGACCCTAGAACTTCTGGATGTAATCCATATTCTGCGGGAGCTTTTGAAGTCAAAGAATTATAAAAAGCTTTTGGGAGTGTGTCCATTCCTCCAGAGATGCGGTACAGATTCTTATAATCAAGTGAATAAACCTCACCTAAAGTTTCTCCATAACTGTTATTTAACAAACTTCCCGTTACTGTATTTGTACCTGCTAATAGAGTAATGCAATCCTGACTTAGTCCAAGCATTTCAAATATCTGCCTGTTACTGTGATTTAAGATAGTAGTATATTCTCTGGTATAGGAGGGGAGTATCTGCAAGATTTCTTTCCGTGCATCAGCGGATAAACTTCTTAAAATAGAAGAGTAAGCATAGTCACTTAAGGCACTCATAGATACTGTTTCCTCAGCTTGTGTTAAAGCAAATTCCTTATACAAGTTTTCTTTTAGAAATCCTTCCTCTGTATCACGTCGCACTCTTTTATGACGAAGATATAAAATATTATTACTGTCAGAATAAAACATTGGGACTGTAATTAAATTAAATTGATTTATGTAATGCCAGGTGGTTCCGTGGGATACAGGAATTCTCATAGGACCCATTTCACCATAATATGGTTTGTTTTTATCAAAATGATAGGTATAAACTCTGCCGCCTATCCGGTCCTCCAAAGCATCAAAGACTGTAATATCTGCACCAGTTTTACGTAGTTCATAAGCTGCAGATAAACCTGCTAATCCTGCACCAATAATACCAATCTTTAAAGACTTAAATTCACCGGGTTCAACATAATGTAGTATATCAGTAGGTGGATTTAAGCCAGTAATAATATTTTCAAAGTCCTCACTTCTTCCAACTTGTTCTAAGGAAGCGGAGAGAATTTGGTATCTATTTGTATCTGTAGGGTTAATCATATAACGAATAGGGGAGTTATTCATAGGTGGGTCCTCTTTATTCATTTAATGTAATCTATTTGTTAAGAAGAGGAAATATTCATACTATAGTAAAGCAAAAGACTTTTCAATAGACTTTATGGGAGGTATGTGACGATTTCAAGTTGTCATATAAGGTGGAATTTGTAAAATATTTTGAATTCATAATAAATTTAAGTAAAAATAGTTATAAAAAGAATTACATTAATTAATTGTTATACGAGAAATTATATGTTATTATATTCCTATCATGTTATTTTTCGATTTGCTATTAAGCATTTGTATAAGTATGCAATACAGACAAAAAG
>DALYNO010000271.1:0-5859 GCA_031975295.1 Anaerocolumna sp.
TTATAACTTGGGTCGGTGGGCAATGGATTGTTGTCCTGAGACGCAATATAAGCAAGCCAGTTATCCCTTGTATAATCCATTGGGTTGGGATATTCCCAAGTCATGGGATTTGTGAAAAATGCATCAACCGTTATTTTACTTATGTTTATCATCTCCCCACCAGGGGTAAGGTTGTATATGGCTATCACAAATCCGTCGGGTTTTACAACTCGGCGGCATTCTTGTCTGAACCTATCCAGATTGAACCAGTGCAATGCATGAGCCACAGTGAGAATGTCAACGCTGTGGTTGGGAAGAGTTGTGGCTTCATCTGTACCATCTATTATTTTTGCATTTGAGTAAGGTGCAAGGGTAAGGGCAAGCTGCTCTCGCATATCTGCATTGGGTTCAACTGCATAAACATCGTAGCCACGCTTCGCTAATTCTACTGTAAACTTTCCTGTCCCAGCTCCAATATCTGCAAAAACTGCACCTGACGGTGCTAACTCGGTGATGGTATCTATAACCGCTTTGGGATAGCCCGGACGTCCTTGGGCATATGCTTCTGCCTTACCTGTAAAATTTTCTGTATTCATTATATTTCATGCTCCTTACATAATTTTATTTTTATCCTTTATACATAACTTATTTCTACTTTCTATAATATTAAACCTAACTATGCTGAATCGCTGAAAAAGAAGTTATTCATCCTATGGACTTATAGATTGCATCAGCTTATGGATGATGGATACAGTAAAAACTTTTGGTGGGGATAATGAAATTCTTCTGTCAGTTCTCCTTCAACAAAACCATATTTCTTATACAAAATTCGAGGTGCAATACCCTTAGCATCCTCTTCACGAAAAGTGGTAACTGATATAACTTTCGTTCTATCAAGGTGTTTTAATGCGTCTAATACCAACATACTTGCAATGCCCATTTTTCTAAACTCTGGCAAAACAGCAAGGCAGCATATCATATTGTGTTTTTTTGAAAATAAGAGAACCCCGACCACTCTATCCATTTCCTTAACACAAATTGCTCTTTGTTCCTTCATAAACTTTAACACAATGTTTTTATGCTCATTGATACTTTCTAATGTCCCTAGCCCAGGGAAATTAGATTGAACTCTATACACAAGCTGCATCCACGAATCAATGTCATGATAGGCACCATATTCCACTCTCATTCTTCCTCCTTATGTTCTGCTATAATAAATAATTTTCCTCTATATGATATTTTAATAACAGCAAACGCACTATCATGCTTATAGTTGAGAGCTGTTAACTTGATTTTATAGAATATAATACCAATATAACATTATTTGGATAATATTTCAAATTATAAGTATATTATAAATCCATTATAAATATTGTAATAAGCTGTCGACTGAATACTTTTAATCAATCATATAATCCAAATATCTAAAGCATAGAAGTGTTCATTTCTTCTGTTTTTGCTATAAATATTTGATGAAAAGAATAAATTGATTTATAGATATCCATGTGATATAATTTAATCAATATTTGAAGGAGGTGTGTTTGTGTCGGCTATCCAGTAATGTAATGGACAATGAATAAGAAACTCTCGATGTCACGAGGGATTATTTGTCGTATTATTTTATGGATAGATACACTCAACCCACCAAGTTAATGGGTCAGTTTATATTGCATTTAAAGCAGTAGACGACTTTTGAGTCCTTTCTCTAACTATATGATTATAAGCAGATAATTCTAAGTGATAGTGTTGTCTGCTTTTTTGTTGTACAAAATGATTAGGGTGTCAATGCCTATTTAAGGCTGTAAAATGAATATAAGTGTATATATACTCTCATATTCATTAAGGCTTTTGATACCCTAATTACAAAATATAATAAAAAAGTGAGACTAAAGAATAGTAAGGAGAAAATTTTATGTATTTAAGTTCTGTAATAATGCCATAGCAAGGGCTATTGCATAGCATCAGTTAATGATTCGTGTATAGCCTTTGCTCAATCCTTAAGTATAATATTGGAGGAAAGGGCATTATGAGCTATATTAAGGCTGTAGATATTCTCCCTCAAGAAATTATAGATATTATTCAACATTACGTAGATGGTGAGTATATTTATGTTCCAAGAAAGGAATCTAATCGTAAGACTTGGGGTGAAAATACAAATACTAGAGATATGCTTTTACAAAGAAATATAGAAATCTACGAAAACTATTTAGATGGAATGTCTGTTGGACAGCTTTCCTTAAAATACCATCTGTCAGATAAGAGCATACAAAAAATACTTGCAAAACAAAAGTAGCATATAACTAATTTTATAATTAACCGTACAAAACCTACCTCCAATTGTTAGATTTTCGACTAACTTTTGTTGGTAGGTTTTTCATGGTGATTCTTTATTTCTGAAATATCTAGTAGGTTGTAACTGCTGATGCACTGCATTTATAATATTGATGAATAGGAAAGGAAAGTTTGTCATTAAGTTGGAGGTAAGAAATGAAAAAAAACAACACAATAACTTTTGAAGCTATTGTAACTAATATTAGGAACAAGGAAATAAATGTGCTTTCAGAAGGTGCCACTTTAACATGTTTCGTCTCAGGGGATTTTACTTCTGGAAAAAATGATTTGTGTGTTGGTGATAAAATTGAAGTAGAGGATATTGGTAACGGTCAATATAGAACCCTTCGTATCTTGCCAAGAGAATCAGCCATATACCGTGGAAATAGGCGTACTGCAGGAAAAGAAATATTAATTGCAGCAAATGCGGAGCTGCTGTTAGCCATAGTCACCTCCGATTATTTGCTCAATCAGGCAGGTTACTTAGAAGCTGCAATTATTGCTGCAAAACGAGCTAATATGGATGTTGGTATATTCATTAGTAAATGGGATTTGATAAGTGAAAATACGCAAAGCTTATTACAATCCAAGGTTGCCTTATATAAACCCACAGTAAGCTTTGTATTCACTGGCTCAGCTTATGAGTTCAACAATAATCTTGCCAAAGCGGTTCAAGGTAAAACCGTCCTTGTTGTTGGCGACAGAGGATGTGGCAAAACAACCTTGATAAACCACAATATAAGTGAGCAATCTAGCACAGATCATCGTTCCAGACAGTTGCAAAGTACACATACAAGTGTCTTAAAGGTGGGATGTATGGATACCTTATGGATAGATACTCCTGGTTTTCGTGATTTTGCTTTGCAGCAAATCTCTGAAGAAGAAAGAAGTTCCGTATTTCAGGAGATAGCTTACTTAACAGATCGGTGTTATTTTAGTAGCTGCACTCATGTCTATGAAGATGACTGTCATGTACTTGACGCACTTAGACAGAAACAGATTAAGAGGGAACGATATGATGCTTATCAAAAAATGATAAGTGTAACAGCAACATCAAAGCTTACGCCTAAAAAGGATTATCGGCACTCGGCTTGTACGGAAAGTTTTACCTGCCAAGTATGTGGATGTGTGGTTATGCCAGATGGTGCTGGAAGTCGGCATCGAAATCATTGTCCTAAATGCCTCTCCAGCATTCATATTGATATTGAGCCAGGCGATCGAGCATCAATGTGTAAGGGGATAATGGAACCAATCAGCGTGTGGGTACGCAAAGGAGGCGAATGGGCAATTATACATCGGTGTAAGATATGTGGTGAATTAAGTTCCAATCGTATTGCGGCTGACGATAACCCTCTTCTGCTTATGTCCATTGCAGTTAAAGCCTTAGCTGCAGCGCCATTTCCACTCTATAAATTAGATGAACAGATTGATATCAGTGACGATACAGTTAAGAATTGAATTCTGTAGAAAAGTAAAGATAAAGAGTGGAACTATTCCTCTCTTTATCTTATTACTGCGTAATGTCTTAAAACATATGGTACATCTAATAGGCAGCTACCCCTTCAGGTTCGCTCTAATCTGCAACACTGTTTTCATATCTTTCAAATGCAGGGCAGGTTTATTTAGTTGACATTATCTTAATATCTTGCATAGGCCTAATTTGCATTATATTATTTTCCACGTATTTTCTCCTTCTTTTACATCAATTACACATTTAGGATTTTATGCCTCCATATGCGTTTGATTTATACCAATTAGTAAATTGCTTCATCGAGGAATCAATATTTTCTCTTCTTTCATGCGTTTCTTCAATTGTGTATTGAGCTAAAGTCCTACCATCTGTGGAATAGTTTGACAGCTATCCTTCTTTCAATACGTAATTTGTTGCCTTTATGCAGTGCAGTATTAAATAATGTTAAGTTTCTAAAGACATTCAGGTATTTAATAAAATATCAAGATATGTAATCCAACACATCTAAAATATCTTCCAATACTGGTACTGAACTTGTAAGAAGTCTTTCTTCGCTTTGATGTCCATTTTTAATCAATAAACAATCAATATTTAAAGCTTGTGCAACCTCATAATCATGAAGGGTATCGCCTATTAATATTGCTCTTTTAATGTTTTCCTTTTTTATATATTCTTCACCTATCTGAATTTTACTTTTTGCATATATATCAGAAATACCAAGTATCTCATCAAAATATTGTGATATGTCAAACTCACCTACCTGTATCAATAAATTATCAATTTGTGATGCAGACAAGATTATTTGTGAAATATTCATATTTTGTATGGCTTTTAAAGTAATTTCAGCGTTTTCATGTAATGTACAGTGGCCACTTTTATTACTATGATATAGTTCTATATATTCGGCTGCTAGAGATTCAAATGATTCAGTTTTGAAGTCAAATCCAACATTTCTATAGTAATTAATGATAGGGAAACAAAAAGCTTTATAATAGTCATCTCTGTTTTCTAACTTTTTTAAATTCCGTTTATGTAACATTCCATTTATGATTTCAATACACCAATCAGTATCATTAAAAAGAGTACCATTCCAATCCCAAATTATATGGGTATAATTCTTTTTCATTAGATTTTGCCTTTCTAAAGTAATTAGCTTTATTATGTATTTCAGGTATCACTTTTGGATCATTTCTTTTTCCAATCAGTACCGTAAATTTTTCGTGGATTATATCCAATTACAAAACCACCTACTCTATTACGGAAAGTAATGTTAAAGTCAAATCCCGATGTACCGAAACTGCATTTTATGTTTTGCTCATAACTGTTTTCTAAGCATTTGCTTTGAATTTCAAGGAGCAAACCATTATATCCCCCTCATATGGTTAATAAAGATCACTTATAAAGAATGATTATTTCGTGTCTATTACGACTAAATCCATAGTATTTATATCATTTTTTATCCTCGGAATGGAATTATTTATCTCCATTGTTCCAGCCAAAATGTTTTCGCCCCTGTCTCCTAATTGGTAGGCTGTTAAATTGATAAAGCTACGCCGTTTTTTCTTACCTACCTAGTTTACTTGGTTCGAACTGGCAATATCCATACAAATGTTGACTGCTTTTAGTGTACTTTCACTTCATGGTTTCCCTCGAGGAGCTCATACAAATCAGTAAATCTTTAAATTCTTATATAAAACGAGTATTTTTCTACTTCTTATTATTTAATTCTATCAACTCTGTATAATACATGATTTCTTTATTTAATGATTTAGCAAATTCAATTTCACTTTTTGTACTACTACCTATATAATTATCTACATTTACAACCAAAATAGCATCAGATAATTTTATTCTCTCTTTATGCATTTTACCTAGCATGATAGCTTCTTCCTTTGTATAATTATCTTTATTCGGTTTGGTAGGATATATAGGGCTTAACATACAATTTCCTTGTAGATCCAATATTTCCGTTATTACCATCATTTCTTTCATAAATCTTAAACTACCACATACAGTTATTATTTTCATATTCTCATTTCCTAGCAATTTCTAATTACTATTGCTATACTAATTAGTGG
>DALYNO010000272.1:0-5852 GCA_031975295.1 Anaerocolumna sp.
GTAAGAGAGATTAGTGGAAAAAGAATTCTAGATCCCATTTTAGATAAGAAGATTGATATTTTATTGGATCCGGTTTTTTTATTAGACAGTTGTGCATGGAATAGATTAGTGAAAGATTGTAGTGTAATTAAGGATAACTACATATTTTTCTATTCGATAGATTATAATGAAGCAGCACTAAAAATAGTAAAGAAAATATCAAAAAAGTTGAACCTAAAAGTGATAGTAATGTACACATCAAATAAAACAATTCGAGTAAAAAAGTATGGATTTAAAATTGCACAAAATAAATCTCCAAGTGATTTTTTAAACTATATTAAAAATGCTAAAATGGTACTAACTACTTCTTTTCATGGTACAGCGTTTTCAATTATATATAAATCGCTCTTTTGGGTTATACGTGGAGTGTATGACGGTAAAATCAACGAAGATGATAGAATGACGATGGTTCTACAAAGTTTTGAGCTTCAAGAAAGAAATATTGATTCTTATTCATGGAAAAATAAAGATTTGCTAGAAATTGTAGATTATGATATCTCAAATAAAGTTATTAGTGAGAATCTTTGTAATGCACAAAAGTTTTTAGAACCTTTTTTACTAAATGAATAAAAATCTTACTAAGGGGGTTGGAATGTATAAAGTATGTTTATTCGAAAATAAAAGTGAATGCTGCGCTTGTCAAGCATGTGAGAATGTCTGTACACAAAATGCCATATCTATGGTTAATGATGAATATGGTTTTGCTTATCCTGTTATTGATAATAAAAAATGTATTGGGTGTAATCAGTGTATAAATGTCTGCGAATATAAAAAGTCTACTTTTGAGCATGAGCCAATGAGTTCCTATGTTGCAGTTGTGAAAGATGAAAAGTTACGATTAAAATCGGCATCTGGAGGAGTGTTTTCAGCAATATCATTATCAATTCTGAAAAATAAAGGGGTAGTTTATGGGTGTGCAATGGATAATTCAAATAATGGAATATATGCTAGACATATCTGCGTAGATGATGTTGAGCAACTATATAAGTTACAGGGATCTAAGTATGTGCAGAGTGTAATGGGTGACATCTATAAACAGGTAAAGGTAAATTTGCAAGAAAACAAAGTAGTATTATTTTCGGGTACGCCATGTCAAATCGGATCATTAAAATCCTATCTGGGTAAAGATTATGATAACTTATTATTGGTGGATATAATATGTCATGGAACTCCGAGTACTTCCTTTTTTCAAGGGTATATACAGGAATTTGAAAAGAGGTTGGGTGGAAAAATTATTGATTTTAATTTTCGAGATAAAACAACCGGATGGGGACATAAAGCAAAGGTTATATATGTAACAAAAAAAGGAAATATGAAACAGAAAATGATATCTGTTTCTAATTCGTCTTATTTTAAATTATTTCTAGATGCTGAGATTAATCGTGAAAACTGTTATAGTTGCCAATATGCATCTTCATCTAGACCTGGTGATATAACAATAGGAGATTATTGGGGAATTGAGAATGAGCATCCTGAATATTTGACTATACATGGTGGAGATTTGGATGTCAGTAAGGGTATTTCATGTTTGCTTATTAATTCAAAAAAAGGTGAGAAGTTTATTGAAAATTATGGTGAGAAGCTTGTATTGGGAAAATCATCATTTGAGCAGATTTCCAGAGGAAATGATCAGTTGAATAGACCTAGTCAATTAGGTGCTAATAGAAAAATAATTTTAGAAAATTATCGTACCGATGGATACCGTGCAGTCGAAAAATGGTTTAGTAAGAAAATAGGATTAAAAAAATACATTTATATAATATGGGATACATTACCTGCTTATACCCAAAAAGGATTGAAGCGTTTACGTGAGATATTTTAGAATTATAGAATCTGGATTATGAGCAAAAGCTAAGCATCTATTAACCAAAATCGCATTAAAATCTTGTCATCAAAAAATGATTGGATTTCAAATTTTCTTGTAATATATTATTATTTATAGTTTGGCATTTTTTTAATCATAGCAAAAGTACTTATATATTATTAAATCTTTCCCATCTGTATTAATTAAAGGTATATTACAGAAAGTATTGTAGTAAGTGCAAACAAAAGTATACAAGCATTTTCAATAGTCTCATATATATTTTATTGACATCTATAGGAGGCTACTTAAAATGTAGAATGAAACTTATTGAAGTAAGCAAAAAAAAGTCTTAATCATAGGGTTTACAATAAACAGTCTACACACTCCACTTGGATAATGAGTCAATCATTAGTTAGGATGTAAATGGTAATAGTAGGTGTTATCTTTTGACTCGTTACTAATATCCCTTGCCAACCCACCCCCAACCCCCTTATAATAACCTCATACATGAAAGGACCCCCTTCACAATGAAAAAACAAGGTTATTACTCCACAGGCGAGTTCATGCGAATGGCGCATATCACCAAGAAGACAATTCGATATTACGATGAGCAGAACATCCTAAAACCATCCTACATCGATCCCAATAATCGTTCACGGTTTTATACGGATGCTGATTTTGCAAGATTACAACAGATACTTCTATTGAAATATCTTGGGTTTTCTCTTGCAGATATCAAAGAGATGACCATCAACCAGTCTGATTCTCTATTTATAGAAGAGTCTCTTAAGTTACAGTTAAAGCTGGTAGAAGAACGAATTGATCAGCTGCATAATGTGGCGGATACAATTAAGAGTGCCTCTCAGATGTTGATTACCAATAAAGAAGTGGATTGGAGCCGCTCCTTAGAAGTAATCCATAATATTGGTTTGGAGAAAAGTCTAAAAAATCAATACAATAATGCTTCCAATATATCTGCTAGAATTAATCTTCATAACTTATATTCGAATAACCCTACAGGATGGTTTCCATGGATTTATAATCACTGTGAACTAAAATCCGGTATGAGAGTATTAGAGCTTGGATGTGGAGATGGAACCTTTTGGGCAGAGAACAAAGATAAACTTCCGGAGTCTGTACAGGTTGTATTATCAGATCTGTCAGATGGAATGTTACGGGATGCTAAGAGAAAAATCACACTGCATCATCCTAACTTTTCGTATCAGGCATTTGACTGTCATGAGATTCCTTTGGAAGATGAGAGCTTTGACCTGGTAATTGCCAATCATCTTCTGTTTTATTGTGAGGATATCCCAAAAGTTTTAAAAGAAATTAAACGGGTATTAAAGCCTGGTGGTACTTTCATTGCTAGTACCTATGGCTCTAAACATATGAAGGAAGTAAGTTCCCTTGTATCTAGATTTGATGATAGAATTGTTTTATCAGGCCATAAACTATATGAAAAGTTCGGGAGAGAAAATGGTATCAGTATCTTAGAACCATACTTTTCTAGTATTCATTGGTATTCATATGAAGATTATCTTATGATACCAACACCAGAATCACTTATATCCTATGTTCTATCTTGTCATGGAAATCAGAATCAATATATTGTGGATCGGTATAATGAATTTCGTTTACTTGTGCAAAAATATACAGAGAAGGGATTTCGAATAACAAAAGATGCGGGTATTTTCATATCCAATAAATAATTTCAAAAAATTAATAAAAAACACTTGATGGTGCCCTAAGGGCACCATTTATAATGTAAACAAGTAATAAAAAAGGTTGGGTAGTATAGTATTACAATTAATGATAAGAGAGGTAACGAGATGAAAGGTATTATTTTAGCTGGTGGATCTGGTACACGTTTATATCCACTTACAATGGTTACAAGCAAACAATTACTTCCGATTTATGATAAGCCTATGATTTATTATCCTATGTCTGTGCTTATGAATGCGGGAATACGAGAAATTTTAATTATCTCCACACCACAGGATACGCCAAGGTTTCAGGAACTTCTGGGAGATGGACATCAGTTTGGATTGAGTCTGTCCTATGCCGTGCAGCCAAGTCCTGATGGATTGGCACAGGCATTTATTATAGGTGCAGACTTTATTGGAGAGGATACAGTTGCCATGGTTCTTGGTGACAATATATTTGCTGGTCATGGCTTCAATAAAAGACTAAGTAAAGCAGTAGACAATGCTAAGACAGGTAAAGGTGCAACTGTCTTTGGATATTATGTGGATGATCCGGAACGATTTGGTATTGTAGAATTTGATCCAAAAGGGAAAGTAATTTCCATTGAAGAAAAACCGAAACAGCCAAAGAGTAATTATTGTGTAACAGGATTATACTTTTATGATAATAGTGTAGTTGAATATGCCAAGAACTTACAACCAAGTGCCAGAGGTGAACTTGAAATCACAGATCTTAACCGAATCTATCTTAACAACAATCAGCTAAATGTAGAACTTTTAGGTCAAGGTTTTACATGGCTAGATACTGGAACCCATGAGAGTCTGGTGGAAGCAACAAACTTTGTAAAAACAATAGAACAGCACCAACATAGAAAGATTGCCTGTTTAGAGGAAATTGCTTATCTAAATGGCTGGATTACAAAAGATGATGTGCTTAGAGTATATGAAATGTTTAAGAAAAATCAGTATGGACAATATTTACTTGATGTACTGGAAGGAAAATATAAAGAAAACCTATATTAATTATTGTCAAAATGTATATATATTCAGCATATCCATTACACAGGCTGAACATACTTTTTAATATGAATCTTTAGAGTAGAAAGGAATAAAATTATGAATATTATTGTAACCGGTGGAGCCGGATTTATTGGAAGCAACTTTATATTTCACATGTTAAATAAATATCCTGAATATAGAATAGTGTGTCTGGATTCTCTCACCTATGCAGGAAATCTCTCCACATTAGCTTCTATTATGGAAAACCCTAACTTTCGATTTGTGAAGTTAAGTATAACAAACAGAGAAGGTGTATACAACTTATTTGAGGAAGAACATCCTGATATGGTAGTTAACTTTGCAGCAGAAAGTCATGTTGACAGATCTATTGAAAATCCAGAAGTATTTCTTGATACAAATATCAAAGGAACTGCAGTACTTATGGATGCCTGTAGAAAATACGGCATTACCAGATATCATCAGGTTTCTACCGATGAAGTGTATGGAGATCTTCCACTAGACCGACCTGACCTTTTCTTTACAGAGGAAACACCTATACATACAAGTAGTCCATATAGCTCTTCCAAGGCTTCTGCAGACCTGTTAGCCCTGTCTTACCACCGCACCTATGGACTTCCAGTAACGATCAGCCGTTGTTCCAACAACTATGGTCCTTATCATTTTCCAGAGAAATTAATTCCACTTATGATTGCTAATGCACTCAATGACAAACCACTTCCTGTCTATGGAAAGGGTGAAAATGTACGTGACTGGCTCTATGTTACAGATCATTGTAAGGCAATTGATCTTATTCTTCACAAAGGCCGTGTGGGTGAAGTATATAATATCGGCGGCCATAATGAAATGACAAATATCGATATCGTTAAGATTATCTGTAAAGAGCTTGGAAAATCAGAAGATCTCATTACTTATGTTACAGATAGAAAAGGACATGATATGCGTTATGCAATCGACCCGACTAAGATTCATAGTGAACTAGGCTGGCTCCCAGAAACAAAGTTTGCAGATGGTATAAAAATGACAATACAATGGTATCTTGATAATAGAGAATGGTGGGAAACAATTATTTCTGGTGAATATCAGAATTATTACGAGAATATGTATCTTCATCGCTAAGAAAAGAGGCTATGGACTATGAAAGTATTTGTAACAGGTGTAAATGGGCAGTTAGGCCATGATGTAATGAATGAACTTGCCAGCAGGGGGTATGAAGGGGTTGGCTCTGATATCCAGCCAATTTACAGTGGTGTGAATGATATGACACCGGCATGTTCCATGTCTTA
>DALYNO010000273.1:0-5844 GCA_031975295.1 Anaerocolumna sp.
ATTCTTAAATCTTTTATTCTCTCTAAGAAAATCAATCTCTTTATCCTCTTCTAGAGACTTCTTAATCATTCTCTCCATTTCCTTTACACTAGTATCCTCTTTGAGCTTCATATGAGGATAAAGTTTAGATTTACTTGCGACTTGCAGGGTGTCAATGCCCACAGCCATCATTTCTTCTAAAACATCTATGATTTTCTCTTCCTCCTGCATTTTTAGATATATTGTTAACTTCGTGGATAACCCAATATAACTTCCTAAGTCAAATTCATTTGCAATATTAGTAATCAAATCCAAATACTCCAATGCCCCTTTGTAATCCAACTGTTCACATAATAAGTATACGATGTACATCAGACTGGCAATTACACTATTTGCGTGTTGAAAGATTAGGTTCTCATGTATTTCATATGATTTATCATACTGACCTTGCTTACTGAATAAAGTTGCTTGAAAAGTTCTTTTGTCAAAACCCAATGGTGGAATCTGATCTAATAATTTTTGTGCCTTCTCATATTCACCATTCTTTAAATAATCCTGTGATAAGGACATAAATGCTACATTAGCCAATTCTTTATCATCGCTTAATGAAACTGCTTCAAGCCAGGCTTTTATTTGCTTCTGGTATTTTTCTTTATCATTAATATCATAATTCCCCATGATTAAATAGGCATTCAACAACTGCGCCACATTTAAAACAAGCTTATCACAATTGGGATATTCTTTTATTTTATCACGGGCTTTATCAAATACCTTTTCATATCCTTCCTTTTTGATTTCAATTGAAATATCTTTTACAAACTGATCAATCTCAATTTCAGTGAGCTCTTCTTTAAAAGAGAGTAACGTATCAACATTCGTATTTAATAGTCTTGCCAACGGGGCCAGTAAGGTAATATCAGGATAGGAATTTCCATTTTCCCATTTATTAACTGCAGGTGCCGTAACACCTAGATAATTCGCTACTTGCTCTTGGGTCAGATTTTGTTCTTTTCTAAACTTACGAATCACTTCATTCATCTTCATTGAAACATCTCCTTATATAAATTGAAAAGGCCTTTTCTACTTATTACAATAGCAAAAGCCTTACAAATTAACAAGTGATTAGCTTTCAGATTTTAGTTTATAAAATTAACTGTTGGTTATATTATTCACCTTAAGCTTAGAGTACTCTAAGGTAAAGATAATTTAGCACATCATTCTACTAAGCTCTCCAGTCTCAGAATCAATAATCAGCCCATGTACTTCTACATTGTCCGGAACCAAAGGATGCTTCTTTATACTTTCTACTGAATTTTTAACGGATGCTTCTAAGTCAGCAAATCCACCAAGCCAGGATTTAAAATCCACACCACAATATTGAATCATATCGATGCTTTCCTGGGTAATACCTCTATCTTTCATCTTCTCTATCATTACATCACTGTCCGTATATCTTGCTCCGCAATCTGTATGGCCAATAACCAAGATTTCCTCTACACCTAGTTCGTAGATGCAGATGAGCAAACTTCTCATAACACTGCCAAAGGGATGGGAGATAACACCACCTGCATTTTTTATTATTTTGGCATCCCCATTCTTAAGACCAAGGGCTGCAGGTAATAATTCTATTAATCTTGTATCCATACATGAGACAATAGCAATCTTTTTCGTAGGGTACTTGCTGGTTATGTATTGATTGTATTCTTTTTTTTCTACAAAGACTTTATTATACTGTATAATTTCTTCAAGCATGAGATAATCTCCTATTCGTTTCCTCTATCCTGATCATTTTTAGGATTATAACAGCTTAATGAGATATTTGCAAATCCTAAAAATGAGGTATCAGATTCTTATACACTAGTTATAAGGAAATCTGGCATAAAAAATTATGAATTCAAATAAAGTACAACATCATGGATATTAAACTCAAACCATGCAAAATACTCCATATTCCAACATTACTTCTAAATACCAAAAACAGAACAACCATCTTCAGCTGTTTGACTTCATATCAAGCATATATTAGATATTACCCATTCAAGTTTATGGATTATAAGTATAATTGTTTTTGAAATCTCATCCTGCAAATGGTATGAAAATTAAGAAGGTAAGCAGTCACTTCCATGAGAATGTCTGGCTTACCTTCTTGTTGTATTTATCATTGCCATCCTTTCTGTCATTACCTTCATATAAAGAGCTTATTCAGAGTATCTTTAGGCTTACCCATCATGGTACTCTACTTACACCGCCAGCACTTCTCTGAGATACTTGCCTGTATAAGAGCTATCCACTTTAACTACCTGCTCTGGAGTGCCTTCAGCTACCACATATCCACCGCCTTTGCCTCCTTCTGGCCCCATATCAATTATTTAATCTGCAGATTTAATTACATCTAGATGATGTTCAATTACCAGTACACTATGTCCGTTATCTACCAGTTTATTTAAACATAATAGTAGCTTTTCTATATCGGATAGATGGAGACCGGTTGTAGGTTCATCCAGAATATATAGGTTATGGGCACCTTTCTTAATTTTGGCCAGCTCATAAGCTAACTTAACCCTTTGGGCTTCACCACCTGATAAGGTAGTGGAACTTTGTCCTAAACACATATATCCAAGTCCTAATTCTAACATAACCCCTAATTTATGTTTTAGATATCTATTGTCCTGAAAGAATTCATAAGCCTCTTCAACTGTCATTTCCAGCACATCAGCGATACTCTTTTCTTTATATTTAATTTCTAGCCCTTCTTCTGAGAAACGCATTCCTTTACAGATTGGACATATGGTTTCTATATCCGACATAAATTGAAGACTGGTAACTATAATGCCATCCCCGGTACAATGTTCACATCTGGTACCATTCGCATGGGTTAAACTAAAATCAATGGCTGTGTAGCCTCTGCTTTCTGCTTCTGGCAGTGAGGCAAATATATCTCTTATCTTATCATAAATACCAATATACGTTGCTGGATTAGACTTGGAATTTCTGCCGATGGGTGCCTGATCTATATTGATAACATTATTTAATAAACTTGCTCCAAATAAGAAGTCATGCTCCCCTGGCATTATGCGGGCTCCTGTCATATCAACCTTAAGTTGTTTATACAATATCTCGTTAATTAAAGAACTTTTTCCTGATCCCGAAACACCAGTTATACATACAAAGACCCCTAACGGAATATCAAGATCTACATTCTTTAGATTATTCTCTCTGGCACCTTGTATGGATATAAACAAATCACCAAGATTTCTTCGTTTCTTAGGTACAGAAATTTCACGTTTACCTGATAAGAATTTACCCGTAACAGACTCCTTACTTGCCATTATGTCTGTAAGTTTACCTTGTGCAACCAAGTTACCGCCATGGATACCTGGACCTGGTCCAATCTCAATAATATGATCAGCATTTTTAATGGTATCAAGGTCATGTTCCACCACAATAATGGTATTACCTATGTCTCTTAATTTCTGCATAGTTTCAATAACCTTACTGGAATCTCTTGGATGAAGCCCTATACTTGGCTCATCCATTACATATAACATTCCCATAAGTTCACTACTAATCTGGGTGGACATCTTAATTCTTTGCATCTCACCACCAGAGATAGTATCACTTCTTCGACTTAGGCTTATATAATGTAGGCCAATGTCAATGAGAAGTCTTACTCTATTACTAATTTCATTAATAATGGATCTGGCAACCTCTATTATATCTGCATCAAACTCTAAACTATTTAAGAATTCCAATAGTTCAGGTAACTGCATACGGCATAAATCATCTATACTTTTACCACCCACTTTTATTTGGAGCCTCTCCGGTTTTAATCTGGCACCTCCACATTCAGGGCAAATCTTTTCTATCATACATTCCTTAATAAAATTTGGTTCAAAAGCCTCTGTAGTTGAGGTTTTGCGAATATAGTGCTTATACCAGCTCTCCAGCTCATGAACGAAACCCCAGAAAGGTCTTTCTCTTCCTGCTAACCAATTCTTTTTCTGAGAGAACGGAGGCTGTACCATTTTCACCAGTTCACCTTTCGTTCCATAGAATAAAATATCATATATCTCTTTAGATAGTTCATGAAAGGGGGTATCAAGACTAAAGTTATATTTTTGTGACAAGCTATACATCACAACGGATTTATAGCTATCTTTACCGGAGGTATTATACACTGTGTTTTTAAGTGCTCCTTTATGAATACTCTTCTCTGGAGCCACAATAAGAAATCTAGGTTCTACTACATAAGAGAGCCCTACCCCTAAGCAGGTCCGACAAGAACTGGCAGGGCTATTAAAAGAAAAGTGAAAAGGCTGCATATCACATAAAAAGTAATGATGATCTTTACAGCCAAAACCTTTGTAAAATTCTTCAGAAGCTCCATCTACTACTTCTACCTTAATCATAATATCTTCTTCTAGAGATACCATAGCACTCTCAATAGATTTGGCTATTTGTATATAGTTATCTCCTTTTAAAGTAAATCGGTCTATCACCAGTTCTAGCATGTATTCTTTTGTTTCATCCAACTGCCATTTATCTGCAAGTGAATATGGTTTTTCATTAATTAAAAGATTCTTATAGCCTTTTTTACGCAGTTCATCAAAAGTATATTCATAATCTTCA
Organism: Anaerocolumna sp.; assembly: GCA_031975295.1. GTDB lineage: Bacteria > Bacillota > Clostridia > Lachnospirales > Lachnospiraceae > Anaerocolumna. The sequence continues at coordinate 4,609 of DALYNO010000273.1, forward strand.
CCATATACTTTATATACAGGCGCTCTAAGCTCTACTACCTTTCCAACCGGAAGGGTAAGTATATGCTCAGCTATTTGAGCAGCTGTTAACTGCTTAAGTGGTTTATGACACACGGGGCATTGCCCTACACCTGCAGTAGCATACAACAATCGCAGATAATCGCTGATATCCGTAACCGTTCCCACAGTAGACCTTGGATTATTGTTACCTTTTTTCTGCTCAATTGCAATAACTGGAGATAGTCCTCTTACATATTCAACCTTTGCCTTCTTAAGCTGGCTAATTCTACTCTTTGCAAAGGTGGAGATAGAATCTAAGAATCTTCTTTGACCCTCACCATACACGACATCAAAAGCCAAGGAAGATTTCCCCGAGCCTGATACACCTGTAATTACTGTAAGTTTATCCCTTGGAATTTCTACTGATACATTTTTTAAGTTATTTTGTTTGGCACCGCCAATTTCAATACTGGTACGTACAGACATAGTAACTCCTCTCTTATAAATGTTATTTATTTGGATTAGCATGTCAAAGCTGAGATACCCTGTTAGCGCATATACAAGAAACCTAGTTCCTCCACAGATAACCTGGATTTAGGAGTTATCCTGATATTTTGTGAGACCCTCTCTAATATGCCTTTGTCAGCAAGATATTCAAAGATTGCTACAATGTAATGACCTGATGCATCAAAATGTTTCGCCAATATCGTTACTGTTTTGATTTCTTCATCTTTCATAAAATCTATTACCGGCTGTGCTATTACATCCAATCGACTATCCAGATAGGAATCAATAAAATCTATTGCTCTTATCAGTTCCTCCCTGTTGAAGTGATGGGATAATGCATCCTGATAAATAGGCGTAATTACATCTGGATTAATCTCTAAGGCTCTCCCAATTACCTCCCTGCTTGGCGATTCACCTGCTGTTAATACTTCTATTCTAGCTATTAAGTCCACTACTTTTAGCAGATAAAACTGAGCATATAAATAATCCTCTTTTACATAAGTCCACTTTTTACATTTATCCATTATATTAACCAGCTCTATTGCCAAGTAAAATATCATTCTATTAATATCATTTTCACCTATTAACTTATTCTCTTCAAAGAATTCTCTTAGACTTTCATCTTGGGTATAAACCATTTGCCCTTTGGCTAATATGGATTGGGAAATGGAACCACCAAGGTTTTTCTCCATGGAACGTTTAAAATTACTTCTGGTCATAATGTCTACAT
>DALYNO010000274.1:0-5837 GCA_031975295.1 Anaerocolumna sp.
ATAACTTGAAATTTTAACCCATATCAAGCATAATAGATATTAGAGCTTATATGAGGGGCTGTTGTAAAATAGCTAATAAACTCTTGCAAAAGAGTGAATTAGGCTTATCCTACAATAGCCCCTTTGTTGTTTATTTTTATTTTGAAAGGATTACCCATGAAAAGAACGAAAGCGAAAGACGTTGCATTCTACGGTGTTTTTGTTGCGTTAGCATTTGTATTTAGTTATGTTGAAGCACTATTTCCCGTTTCAATTGGTATACCTGGCATAAAGCTGGGCTTAGCAAATATTGTGGTACTTACGGCCCTATACGCTATGGGATGGAAAGAGGCCTTTGCTATATCTTGTGTACGTATTGTTTTAGCAGGATTTACATTTGGCAGCCTTGCCAGTATGTTATACAGCCTTGCAGGAGGCCTCCTTAGTTGGGCAGTTATGGTTATATGTAAAAAGATTAAGGCATTTAGTATGGTTGGGGTTAGTGTAGCAGGTGGAATATTTCACAATGTTGGCCAGATTATGATGGCAATGCTTGTGCTTAGAACTGAAAGTTTAGGTTACTACCTTCCTGTCTTATTAATCGCAGGTACTGTGACAGGATTACTGATTGGCATATTAGGTGGAGCTTTATTAAAGATACAGTTAAAGTTAAAAAACTCATAAAATCTTAGACTTTTAGGAGGTAAGAACAGTGGCTACTATGAAAGAGCTCTCTGCCAAATGTGGAGTATCCGTATCAACCATTAGCAAAGCTTTAAACGGCTACCAGGATATAAGTGAAGAAACCAGAGAATCGATAATTAAGATGGCCAGTGAAATGGGATATTCACTTTCTGGTAACTCCAAAACCATCAAAATGAAAAAAACATTTAATATTGGTGTTTTATTTCAGACCTTATCCAACCATGGTTTAAGAAATGAGTATTTTGCACATATTTTAGCATCTTTTAAGGAAAAAGCAGCAAGAAAAGGATACGATATAACATTTATTGAACATAATATAGGTAATCGGAAGATGACATATATAGAAAACTGCAGGTTTAGAAACTTTGATGGTGTTTTTATTGTATGTGCTGAGTTTAGTGATTTAGAAGTTCTTGAATTAGTGAATAGTTCCTATCCAGTGGTTACCATTGATCATGTTTTTAATGAAGCTATCAGTGTATTGTCAGATAATGTAGATGGTATGAGACAACTTACCCAGTTTATCATTGATAGAGGCCATAAGAAGATAGCGTATATACATGGAACCAAGTCCTCAGTAACCCATAATCGTCTGGTAAGTTTTCACAATGTTATGGCAGAAAATAAAATTGGTGTGCCAGAGGATTATTTGATTGAAGGCGTTTATCGTAATGCAAAATATTGTGAAGAATTAGCACTGAAATTACTAACGCTTCCTAACCCACCTACTTGTATTATTGCGCCGGATGACTATGCAGCTTTGGGTATAATGAATAGTGCCAGAAAACTTGGACTTAAAATACCGGATGATATCTCCATAGCAGGTTATGATGGCATATCCATATCCCAGGCATTAGAACCGAAATTAACCACAGTGAAACAGGATACAGATAGAATAGGCGGAGAAGCTGCCAAACAACTCATAAATTTAATAGAAAGTCCTATGACCACCTCATTAAATTCTATACACCTAAAAGTTCAGTTAGTAAAAGGCGGAACGGTAAAAGATATTAATCAATAAGGATACGTCTGCATTATAATAGTGGTTTTAGTTTGCTTAATAACCTGGAGGGATGTCGCAAAATGAGGTCTGCCAAATCCATTTGCGACAACCTTAATGTATAAAATGAGCGTGAAAATGGTCGTCTATTTCATGTTGTAGTATGATGTTAATAAATCTCAGAAATATAAAACAGATGGGGAAAATATTTCTTGCATTTTGGATATGTTTGTTATATAATGGCTCGTAGATTTAAAAATTAGGGTATATCTAAAATATTTATTGACGTGAATGTCAAAGTATGTTATATTAGACTGGCGATGGAAGAGGTCTTTTTTTTATGCCTAAAAACCTGTGAATGAATCAGCTGTATTTCAATAGTACAGGGAATAGATTCATTTCACTCAATTTAAAATTAAGCGGAGGTGGAAGTTGTGCGCGTAAAGATCACATTGGCATGTACAGAGTGTAAACAACGTAATTATAACATGACAAAGGAAAAGAAAACACATCCTGACAGAATGGAAACAAAAAAATATTGTAAGTTCTGTAAGTCACACACATTACACAAAGAAACAAAATAATGATATCTAATCTTCTATACAGACAGGCCTCGGGGTCTACTAAACTTTACCCCAATACTTGTGTTGTTAAGAAAGGAAAGTGAAAACATGGGAGAAACTGCTAATACAACAGAAAAAGCTCCAAAGAAAAGTTGGTTTAAAGGCTTAAAGGCTGAATTCTCTAAAATAGTCTGGCCGGATAAAGAATCACTTGCGAAGCAGTCCGTGGCAGTAATCGTAATTTCCGTTATCTTAGGTATAATTATTTCAATACTTGATTTAATCGTTAAATATGGTGTTGAAATACTAATTAAATAGGATAAGGTGATTATATGTCAAAGACGAATTGGTACGTTGTTCATACCTACTCAGGATACGAGAATAAGGTTAAAGCCAACATTGAGAAAACAATTGAAAACAGAAAACTTCAAGATCAAATCTTAGAGGTATCCGTTCCCCTTCAGGATGTTATTGAAGTAAAGAACGGCGTTAAGAAAAAAGTTCAGAAGAAAATGTTCCCTGGATATGTTTTACTTAACATGGAAATGAATGATGATACCTGGTACGTAGTTCGTAATACGAGAGGCGTTACCGGCTTCGTCGGTCCCGGTTCCAAACCAGTTCCCTTAACCGAAATGGAAATGAAATCCATGGGGATTAAGAAGGATGATGTTGTTATTGATTTTGAAATCGGTGATATGGTAGAAGTAATTTCCGGTGTGTGGGAAAGTACTACCGGTATCATTAAACAGATTAATACCCATAAACAGATCGTCACAATCAGTGTTGATATGTTTGGACGTGAAACTCCTGTCGAAATTAGTTTCACGGATATCAGAAAAATGTAAACAAAAACATCTAGTATACTAAAATTTCCGTTGCATAGTAAGGAAACTAGATGGTGGGAGGGCAATCCCGATAAAACCACAAATTCAGGAGGTATGCTATAATGGCAAAGAAAGTTACAGGTTATATTAAATTACAAATACCAGCTGCAAAGGCTACACCAGCTCCCCCAGTTGGACCAGCTCTAGGTCAGCACGGTGTTAATATCGTTCAGTTTACAAAAGAATTTAATGCAAGAACAGCAGATCAAGAAGGAATGATTATTCCTGTTGTTATCACAGTATATCAGGATAGAAGCTTTAGCTTCATCACTAAAACTCCTCCGGCTGCAATTCTTTTAAAGAAAGCTTGCAATTTAAAATCCGGTTCAGCAGCACCTAACAAAACTAAAGTTGCTACCATTACAAAAGCAGAAGTACAAAAAATCGCTGAATTAAAAATGCCTGACTTAAATGCAGCTAGCATTGAAACAGCAATCAGCATGATTTCCGGAACTGCAAGAAGTATGGGAATTACTGTAGTTGACTAATAGATTTTAAAATGTGGGAGGGTAAAGACAGTAAAGTATCTAGTAGTGATACGCTGTTTTAAGGCAATCGCTTAAACTCCCGATAATACCACTAGGAGGTTAATGAAATGAAAAGAGGAAAGAAATATGCAGAAGCTGCTAAGCTTATCGACAGAGCAAATCTTTATGATGCAGCAGAAGCAATTGGTTTAGTTAAAAAATCAGCAGTTGCTAAATTTGATGAAACAGTAGAAGCTCACATCAGACTTGGTGTTGATGGACGTCATGCAGATCAACAGGTACGTGGTGCGGTTGTATTACCTCACGGAACTGGTAAAACAGTTAAAGTTCTTGTATTTGCAAAAGGCGATAAATTAAATGAGGCATTAGCAGCAGGAGCAGATCATGCAGGTGGCGAAGAATTAGTACCTAGAATCCAAAATGATGGATGGTTAGATTTCGATGTTATCGTTGCTACTCCTGACATGATGGGTGTTGTAGGTCGTTTAGGACGTGTACTTGGACCTAAGGGCTTAATGCCAAATCCTAAAGCTGGTACTGTTACTATGGACGTAACAAAAGCTGTTGCTGATATCAAAGCAGGTAAGATCGAATATAGATTAGATAAAACAAATATTATCCACGTGCCGTTGGGAAAAGCTTCATTTACTGAAGAACAATTAGCGGACAACTTCCATACGCTCATTGGAGCAATCAATAAAGCAAAACCTTCTGCAGCAAAAGGTCAGTATTTAAAGAGCGTTACATTAGCTTCCACTATGGGACCTGGTGTTAAATTAAACACTGCTAAGTTAGCTAACTAATAGCACTTAGACAAATCTGCAAAAGAATTTTGATTTATGGTTGACACCATAATAGATTAATGTTATACTTTTAATGCAAAAACTGCCGAAGACAGTAGGTGCCGTAAGGCATAAGGTGAAACCGCCTACCGAGGGATTAAGAATCTTATTGAGACTTATGTTGTCCCTTACTGCCTTGCAGTAAGGGATTTTTCATTATGAATGTTTACAGTTCTTAATTGAAATGTAAAAGGTTCATATAAAGATCCTTGTAGTAAAGCAGATTGCAATCATTGTCATAAACATAATCCATATGTTTAATAAACACTTAGTTTAACAAACATAAAAGTTTATGTAAATCTATAAGGAGGTATACTAGAATGGCTAAAGTAGAATTAAAACAACCTATCGTTGATGAAATCAAAGGATATGTACAAGACTCTAAAGCAATTGTTGCTGTAGATTACCGTGGACTTACTGTAGAAGAAGATACTAAACTTCGTAAACAGTTAAGAGAAGCTGGTGTAGTTTATAAAGTTTACAAAAACACATTATTAAAACGTGCTTTTGAAGGAACTGAATATGAAAGTCTTGTTAAGCATTTAGAAGGACCTACAGCTGTAGCTTTTGGTCTTGAAGATGCAACAGCTCCTGCAAGAATCTTAAACGATGCAATGAAAACTGCTCCAAAATTAGAGTTTAAAGCCGGTGTTGTTGACGGAACCTATTATGATGAAAAAGGCATTCAGGTTATTGCAACAATCCCATCAAGAGAAGTACTTATTTCCAAATTACTTGGAAGTTTACAATCTCCTATTACCAACTTGGCTCGTGTGCTTAAGCAAATTGCAGAAAAGCAAGGGGAAGTAGCGTAAATAGAACCCGTAATTAATAAAACAATATTCAATGGAGGTATTTAGTAATGACAACTCAAGAATTTATCGAAGCTATTAAGAGCTTAACAGTATTAGAATTAAATGATTTAGTAAAAGCATGTGAAGAAGAATTTGGTGTATCCGCAGCAGCAGGTGTTGTTGTAGCAGGTCCTGCAGCAGTAGCTGAAGAAGAAAAAACTGAATTTGACGTAGAATTAACTGATGTTGGTCCTAACAAAGTTAAAGTTATCAAAGTAGTTCGTGAAATCACTGGCTTAGGCTTAAAAGAAGCGAAAGACTTAGTTGATGGAGCTCCTAAACTTCTTAAAGAAGCTGCTTCCAAAGACGAATCTGCTGATATCAAAGCTAAACTTGAAGCAGAAGGCGCTAAAGTTACAGTTAAATAATTTTAATGGCCTTATAGTCTGTCCTGAAGTAATTTGGGACAGACTTTTTTTATTTTACAGGAAAGTTCTCTGAACTATCCTGTAAAATAAAAAGCACTCCGTACAGGATGCGCATGACGCTTAATAGGAAGGTGTCACTGATGTGACAGCG
>DALYNO010000275.1:0-5814 GCA_031975295.1 Anaerocolumna sp.
GGTCTAAATTAATATACCTGATACTGACAGCAGTGCTAATAACAAGTTCGTTTGGAGCAAATACTAAGGCGGCAGTTAGCCAAAAGCAATACAGTATAATAATAGCAGATGAAAAGGGAACTTATGCCTATTACGATTTAAAAGAGGAGAATGAAGTAGCTGGTATTGAAATTACGGATAAAGGATATGTAATGATTCCTTTGAAGAGAATTACTAAGTTAATAACTTCATTTCAATATACCTATAATACGAAAACAAAACAGGCAGCGGTTACCAACTTAATAAATAAGAAAAAAATAGTTTTTTCTAAAAACAGTATTTATTGTACATATTACACCAAGTCAAGTGGCAAAGGTGTTAAAAAGAAAATGCCATATATGGCCTACACATCAAAAGTAGATTCTGCTGTTATGGTTCACATATCTACTTTAAAATGGCTTATGGATAATAGTAATTGCATTAAATCTTTTGGCAGCAGTGATATGATGAAGGCAGGATATGATACATATTCCTATACAGATTTACTTGTAATTAATCCATATACTCCAGTAACTGCCATTCCTAAGGCTACCGGAGTGAAAAATGTATCAAATACAATTAAAGTCACTATACCAGAAGGACTTACTGTTCCTCAGATATTTACATTATTAACCAAAAAGGGTGTATGCGCTTCTGAAGAATTTTTATATGACGCCATGAAGAATTACGACTTTTCCTCTTATCCATTGGTAAGTGAAATAGACCTAAATAAGAATAAATGTTATTATCTTGAGGGTTATTTATATCCGGATACCTATGAATTCTATCGGTTAACCAGCGGTGCTAACGTAATAGGTAAACTCCTTAAGAATACAGAAGCAAAAGCGACGAAAGAGTATAAAGCAAAAGCTGCTGAATTATCTTTATCCTGGGAGGAAGTACTAACCATAGCCTCTTTAGTTGAAAAAGAGGCTGGTAAGAAAGAATTTATGGCTGATGTTTCTTCCGTTATTCACAATCGTTTAAAAATAGGCCAGAAATTGCAACTTGATGCATCGATCTTTTATGTAGAACGTTATATTAAGCCATATTTAACAGAAGATATAGATCGTTATAATAGTGATTATAATACATACAAGTGCCCGGCTTTACCAGCAGGACCTATCTGTAATCCGGGTAAAGCAGCTATAGAAGCAGCCTTAAATCCATCAGTTACTGATTATTATTACTTTTATAGTGATGAAAATGGTCAATATCATTTTTCCAAAGATTTGGTTACAGTATCTCCATAAAACCTCCATACTTTAATGTTATAATGAACAGGTAAAGTACTCTAAGGAGGATTAGATTGTGAAGAAAAAAGTATTGGTTATAATAGCTGCAGCAGCACTTATTGTAACAGCATTTAAGACAGGATACCCTTATTACGAAAGTCAGACAAAAGCCTTAGCGAAACAGAATTCGACTACAAAACTAGAATATGTAAGTAATTCATACCAAGAAACAGCAAATACTGCATCAGAAGAACCAAAGCAAATTTCACCAGAAGAACCAACCGTGGATGTAAGTACTAATACGGAGATACCGGACCAGTATGATGTTAATAACATACCAGAGGAAGATAATTATGAGGATGGACCTGTAAGTGGTGGATGCTGTGGAAGCGGCCCATACAGTATGCTGGATGAAAATGGTAATTTTAAGACACCAGAGGTTTTTGAAAAAGAATTAGAGGAAGGTGTTAAGAACGGTGAATTAACGAGTGAAGATAAAGAATACCTTTTAGACGTTTATAACGAGTGTTATGGATTTTATTCTAATAATTCCCAGCAATCAACAGACGATGCATTTTAAATGAAGCTGAATCAACAATGAATTTGGAAAAATAAGTTCATATTAAAAGCAATGCTTGAATTTACTGATAAGAAAGAGGAGTATTATGCCAAATAATAAAAATCAGAAAAAGAAACCTATCAATCCATTATTACCAGTATCTATTATAGTTGTAGCTGTAGCAGTATTACTTGTTGGCACTGATTTTACTTCTAGATTTAAAAAGGATACCAATACTACAATTACAAAAGAGAGTTCTAATACAGCTAGCTCAGATGCTATTCAAACTAACGAAAATGGCGATGTTGAAATAAAGGCAGAAGATATCACAGATCAAGCAGCCTTCTATGAATATGATTATAATGGAACGACTGTAGGTTTATTTGCGGTTAAGGCAAGCGATGGCACCATTAGAACGGCTCTAAATACCTGTCAGGTGTGTAATGGCAGTCCATATGCATTTTTTAATCAACAGGAGAATCAGTTCCAATGCCAGAACTGTCGTAACTTATTTAGCCTTGATATGATTGGACAGGAAAGAGGCGGATGTAACCCAATTCCAATTACCAGTGAGGACAGAGCGGATAGTGATAATGGTTCTATTGTTATCCCAGCTAGTTTCTTAGGAGATAATGCCGCTCTGTTTAATAACTGGAAGAAATACTAATGAAGACGACCAAAATATTGCAAGTTGGCGGTATGAGCTGTGCTCACTGTGAACTTACAATAGAGGAAGGTTTACAAAAGCTAAAGGGTGTAAACAAATGTAAGGCTAGTTTTGGAAAAGGACAAGTATTTGTTTCATTTGATGATAGTATTACAAATTTAGAAGATATAAAGGCAACAATAAGGAAAGCAGGCTACACTTGTATAGAAGAGAAGGAAAAGCAACGACAACAGGTTGATAAGGGTCAGACATTATATATCTTGATCATCCTACTTGGTGGATATGTTATATTAAAACATTTGGGATTGTTGAATGTATTTAATTTTTTTCCAACCATAGAGGATAATGCAGGTTATGGTATGCTATTTATAATTGGACTTTTCACTTCACTTCATTGTGTGGCAATGTGTGGTGGAATTAACTTAGCCCAAAGTGTGAATTCCTCCCACAAAAACCCATCTCCATTCGTTCCCAATATTTTGTATAATTTGGGTAGAGTGATTTCCTATACTGTAATTGGTGGAATTGTTGGTGGCGTTGGAGCAGCAGTAAACCCAGGAGGCGGCTTGAGAGGAATTGTTGCTGTTTTTGCAGGTGTTTTTATGGTTATGATGGGGCTTAATATGTTAAATATATTTCCCTGGTTAAGAAGATTTAATCTTAGAATGCCTAAGTTTATTGGCAAAAGAATAAATAAGAAAAAAAGCAACAGTAATTCATCACTTTATATTGGACTCTTAAATGGATTAATGCCCTGTGGTCCCTTGCAAAGTATGCAACTTTATGCACTTAGTACAGGGAGCATAATAACAGGTGCGCTATCGATGTTTATGTTCAGTTTAGGAACAGTACCCTTAATGTTTATACTTGGTGCACTTAGCAGTAAAATTAACAAGAAATTTACAGAAAAGATGCTTAGTATTTGCGCGGTTTTAGTAGTTATTCTTGGTATTGGAATGTTAAATAATGGACTTGCACTTTCTGGAGTAGCCATGCCAAGTATGGTAAATACACAATCAACTTCAAACAAAACAACTGTTACAAAGGATTTGCAGACAGTAACTACTTCATTAGATTTTGGCAGATATCCAGCCTTGTCAGTAAAGAATAACATACCAGTTAAATGGACTATTACAGCAGAAAAAGGTGTTATTAACGGTTGTAACAATGAAATTATAATTCCGGAGTATGACTTAGTAGTTAAACTAAAAGAAGGTGAAAATGTAATCGAATTTACACCTACAAGAACAGGAACTTTTAGCTATAGCTGTTGGATGGGAATGATACGAAGCAGTATTACGGTTATAGATTAGTATTGTATTCCTGTATTTAATAATTGCATATAGAGTATTTCGTAAACCCTACAAATAAAGCAATCTCACTTATAGGTTGGCTTCTAAGCCAAAGAGAAGGAGAAGGTTTTATTTGTAGGGTTATTTGCTTTAGAAATTTTGTGGATGCTTTACATAGGTTTTACAAATGGAAAACAATACCTTTACCTTGTGTTGATAGTGTTAATTTAATATTATTACATAAGAATTTAAGTCGGAGGGTACTTATGACAAAGCTGTTTTCCAAAAGATCAGAAAGATATAAAAAATTTGATGGAATGAATTTAAAGGAAAAATTCCTTAATATGTCCATTCCAAAAAGGTTAAATTTTACTTTTCTTTATGTAGGTCTTATTGCAGTTTTTATAGTAGTACTTGGTGTAATAAACATTACATCAATCGCATCCATGGTTAATGGTCTGTATTCAGGCCCCTATAAAATTGAAGAAAACGTCCTGCAATCACAGGTTGCTATGAAAACCATTGAGAATAATATTTATAAAAGTTATATAACTTCAAAAGAAAATCTATGCAAAGAATACATAACAGCTTCAGAAGAAGAATATAAAAAATTAGAAAATTGTATTACTGAACTTACTAACATATCAATGTTCCTGGACGGTATCAATAAAGAAAACATAAAGAGCCTTACACTAGAACTTGAAAAAGGAAGTAGGTATAGAGAGCAAATACTAGCCAGTGCTAATAACTTTGATCAAGAAGCTATATACAAAATATATAAAAATGATTATGTTCCTATTCTAAGCCATATGTTGCAAGAGTTAGAGGAGATAGAAGCCTATTCATCTCATTATGGCAAGGAATTTATGCTCGATTCCAAAATACAAGTGATTTTTAGTATCATAACATTTTTAGTACTATTTATTGCAGGAGGCGTAAGTTGTGTATACTTGCTCGTACTTACAGAGAAAAGTATTTCCATGCCTATTTTTGAAATGAAAACAGCTATGCTTGAATTATCAAAAGGGAACTTAGGGGTGGATGTAAAAGTTTCATCAAAAGATGAGTTAGGCGTGTTAAGTTACGCATTAAATAATACGGTATCTAAGTTGAAGGAATATGTATTTAATATTACAACCCTTGTAAAACAAATGGAAGAAAAGGACATGACTGCAAGAGTAAGGCTAGAATATGAAGGGGATTTTAGACCGATTAAAGACTCTTTCAATAATTCAGTAAAATCCTTTCAAACGATCCTATTAATGATTACAGAAGTTGCCAGGGAAATAACAAATGGTGCTGAACAAATTGCATATACCTCAAAAACTGTATCTGAGGGTGGCTTAGAACAGATGGAATCAATCAATAAACTAAAATTAAGGTTAGATGAGATGTCACAGGTAGTAAACGATAATGTTTATGAAGCTTCAAATATTCTAAATCTGTCTCAGAATGCTGTAGTAGCTGCAAAAGAAGGAGATAGAAAAATGATAACTCTAGTAAAAGCAATGGAAGACATTGCAAGGCATTCTGATAAAATCTCACAGGTTATCCAAGTAATTGAAGAAATCGCAGAACAAACTAATTTATTATCACTTAATGCTGCAATAGAAGCCTCAAGAGCTGGTAATGCTGGCAAAGGTTTTGGGGTTGTTGCTAGGGAAATCGGTAAATTGGCAATGGAGAGTAGGGAAGCAGTAGCTTCTACTACCCAATTAATTCATAGTACGGTTTCTGCTATTAAAGAAGGCGTTAAGCTGGCAGATGAAACAGCCGCAGACTTTGAGAAGATAGTTACTATATCAAGTGAGACCAACAAAGTTATGAATAAAATGACGGTTAATTCAGATAATGAAGCAAATCAAATTAATAAAATCCTCAGCTATTTAAAGCAAATAAGCGGTATTATTGAGAGCAATCTAGCAGCATCACAGGAAAGTTCAGCTATGAGTGAGAACTTTATTACACAGGTCGAAAATCTTGAGAATATTTTAAATGAATATAATTTAGATTAAAAGCTGATTCCTAAGATGATATGTGCAC
>DALYNO010000276.1:0-5796 GCA_031975295.1 Anaerocolumna sp.
ATTTGAAAGTGCAAGTGGCGGAGAATTCGCAAATGATAGAATGATGCTTGCGTAATCCCAATCCGTAGAGAACTAGACCTCTTTGCATAAGATGTGAATAATTATTCATCTAATTGCAAGAGGAATAGTTCTTTTCTTATTTATACAGATGAAAATTCTACAAATATATGGAAAATTATAGAATAATTATTTGAATTATCTTATTATAGCCAGAATAATGTAAATAATTATACTAATTTTAAAAATATATATACTAAAATTCGATAATCTATGCTATAATAAATCCTTGCGGTGTATTATATTTTTTGGAGGATACAGCAATGAGATTTCTTTCTATTAATCATGTAGTACCAGGGTCAAAACTGGCAAAACCTTTGTACGGCAATCAAGGTGTTATTTTATTAAGAGAAAATGTTGAGCTAAGTGAATCTATTTTGCATAGACTTAAAGGTTTGGGCTATACAGGAATATATGTTGAGGATGAAATTTCAGAAGGCATTGAAATTCGGGATATTGTAGATGAGAGTTTACGTCTGAAAAGTGCTGCCAGACTGGAACATATTGTGAATACCAATGGTAATATTGCAGAGATGGCACCTTTAATCACGAATATTGTAGATAGTATAATAGAAAATAAAGATGTTGAAGTTAATATGAATCATTTGTGGGGACATCATGAATACACTTATTTACATTGTGTAAATGTAGGAATTCTTTCGGTATGTATTGGCATAAAACTAAATCTTCTGAAAGAGGAATTGATATACCTTGGGACTGCAGGAATACTTCACGATATTGGTAAGAAATTTATTCCTAATGAACTGTTAGATAAACAGGGTAAGTTAACAGAGGAAGAATTTGCGGAACTAAAGAAACATCCGGAGTATGGTTATACAATATTGGCTAATGCTTATGAAATTAGCAGTGTAACTAGAGTTGGAGTATTAGAGCATCACGAAAGATATGACGGCACCGGTTATCCTAGAGGTCTAAAGGGTGAGGAAATAACTATTTTTGGACGTATTATTGCAGTAGCTGACACTTATGATGCGATGACATCAGACAGAGCATACCGTAATGCCTTTGCCCCTTCAGAAACAGTTGAATATTTAATGGGAACAGGGAATCAATTATATGATGCTGCCATTATAGATGCATTTGTCAAGTGCGTTACTGTATATCCCTTGGGAACATGTGTAGAATTAAGTGATGGTACACAGGGGATTATTATTCAGAACTATCAGGACTGTGTTTTAAGGCCAGTCGTTCGTAATATTTATACAAAGAAGATAATTGATTTAAAAAATGATAAGGATTATTACAGTGTTTGTATTTCAAAACTTATTCTATAAGGAGCTAGCAATACATATAGTAAATTGTAATTTTACAAAAGAATATTGTATATAATAGACTGAATAAATTTCTTATATTGACAAATAATAATCAGACTGTTATCATGTTTACAACAAGGCGAAGGTGTTCTTATTCTGAACACTTTTGCCTCTTTTCGCATCACAGGATAAAAGTGATGCTTTCCTATTGTAACCATAGGCTATGCGATCTTATTATAAGGGAGAGGATAAAAGATGAAACATTTTACAAAGCAGGATATTATAAGGATGGTAGAAGAAGAGGATGTAGAATTTATCAGATTACAATTTACTGATATATTTGGCAATCTGAAAAATGTAGCTGTTACAACCAGCCAGCTAGATAAAGTTCTGGATAACAAATGCATGTTTGATGGTTCTTCCATTGAAGGATTTGTTCGTATTGAGGAATCAGATATGTATCTTTATCCAGATTTAGATACATTTGAAATATTTCCTTGGAGACCTCAACAGGGGAAGGTGGCAAGATTCATTTGTGACGTATATAGACCGGACGGTACGCCATTTGAAGGAGATCCAAGATATATTCTGAAACAAGTTGTGAAAGAAGCAAGTGATTTAGGCTACTCTTTCCAGGTTGGTCCAGAATGTGAATTCTTTTTATTCAATTCCCAGGATAATGGTGAACCTAGTATTGAATCTTATGAGCATGGTGGATATTTTGATGTTGGTCCACTGGACAATGGAGAAAATGCTAGACGTGAAATGGTTTTAACTTTAGAAGATATGGGATTTACTGTTGAGGCATCTCATCATGAAGTTGCACCAGCTCAACATGAAATCGATTTTAAATATGATCATGCTGTGAAAACAGCTGATAATATTATGACCTTTAAATTAGTAGTTCGTACTATTGCGAAAAGACATGGCCTTCATGCTACTTTTATGCCGAAACCAAAGTTTGGTGTGAATGGATCCGGTATGCATATTAATATGTCTTTATTCAAAGATGGTGTTAATATTTTTGATGATCCTAATGGAAAACTTGGTTTAAGTAAAGAAGCCTACCATTTTATTGCAGGTATCATGACCCATATGGAAGGAATGTCTTCCATTACCAATCCGCTGGTCAATTCCTATAAGCGATTGGTACCAGGTTATGAAGCACCCGTATATATTGCATGGTCGGCTACCAATAGAAGTCCATTAATAAGAATACCTGCAGCAAGAGGAAATAGTGCACGAGTAGAACTTAGATGCCCTGATTCTGCAGCCAATCCATACCTAGCATTGGCAGTATGCCTTGCAGCTGGACTTAATGGAATTAAGAACCAATTAACACCACCTGATAGTGTGGACAAAAATATATTTGCCATGTCTCCTTCAGAGAAGGAAGAAAATCAAATTAAAAGTTTACCATCAAATTTATATGAAGCCCTAAAATACTTAGAAAAAAGTGATTTTATCAAAGGGGTTTTAGGTGAACACACAACCAAAAAATATTTAGAGGCTAAGCATAAAGAGTGGAATGATTATACCATTCAGGTCTCCCAGTGGGAACTTGATCAATATTTACACCGTATTTAATAATTAATATAGAATATGAAGTGTGGAGGTGATCACAAGTGCCCAGTATAATAATAGCTTTCCCCAAACTTGAAGATGCCACAAGTATAAAAAATGCCCTCATTCGAAATGGTTTCGAAGTAAATGCAACCTGTACCACCGGAGCACAGGTTGTAACCATCGCAAATGAACTAGATGATGGGTTTATAATTTGTGGTTACCGTTTTCCCGATATGCACTATAGTCAGCTAAATACCTATCTGCCCAAGGGTTTTGAAATGCTTTTGATCGCTTCTGCAACAAAACTTGAGGAATGTACAGATAATAATATTGTCTGTCTTAGTATGCCTATTAAAATGAATGACCTTTTGAATACGTTGCAGATGATGTTTTACAATTACAACAGACGTAAGAAAAAAGAAAAAGATAAACCCAAGCCTAGAACAGAAGCTGATAAAGCTATTATTACAAAAGCCAAACTTGTTCTTATGGAACGTAATAATATGTCAGAAGAAGAGGCGCATAGATACATACAAAAACACAGTATGGATAGTGGAACCAATATGGTTGAGATGGCGCAAATGATTCTAAGCTTAATGTAAGTCATTTGTGATTCTACCACAAATTAATTCTATAGGTATGTATTATTATAGATAAACATTTGACATTTATGCAAAATAGTAATAACATTATTTGCAACATATATAGCATTATTCCAGTATTTTTATTAAATAATGTCTAGTAAACTATAATCAAAGCTGATAATGGAATGAATGATGAGAATAGGAGCGCAAATATATGAAATTTACTAAAATGCATGGATGTGGTAATGATTATGTTTATGTTAATTGTTTGAGAGAAATTGTTAAAGATGCTGGTGAGGTATCTAAAATTGTAAGTGATAGACATTTTGGGATTGGATCAGATGGATTGATTCTTATTAAACCTTCTGAGAAAGCTGATTTTTATATGGATATGTATAATTCTGATGGATCAAGTTCTCCTATGTGCGGCAATGGTATTCGTTGTGTAGGTAAATATGTATATGATAATGGTTTGACTACCAGTCAGCAAATCAGTATTGAAACAGGTGCAGGAATTAAATATCTGGATTTAAAGGTAGCGAATGGTAAAGTAACAGAAGTAACTGTAGATATGGGCGCACCTATTACAGAGCCTTCACTTATTCCAGTAAATCTGCCAGGCAGTGAAATTATTGCAAAACCTGTTATGGTAGGTGGAAAAGAATATAAATTAACCTGTGTGTCTATGGGCAATCCCCATGCAGTTGTTTTTGTTGAGGATACGAAAGCAATTGATATAGAAAAAATAGGACCATTATTTGAAAATCATGAAATATTTCCTTTAAGGACAAACACGGAATTTATACATGTAATAGATGAAAATACCATTGATATGAGAGTTTGGGAAAGAGGCAGTGGAGAAACCTTAGCCTGCGGAACCGGTGCTTGTGCCAGTGTTTATGCATGTATTTTAAATGGATACACAAAAGATGAGGTTTTAGTCCATTTACTGGGAGGCGATCTTCTGATAAAATATGATAGAGACAAAAATTTAATCTATCTTACCGGACCAGCTGCTACAGTATATGACGGTGAAATACAATTTTAAAAAGGAGAAAAGGTGATATGTTTAAGATTAATGATAATTACCTGAAATTACCGGGAAGTTATTTATTCTCTGATATTGCAAAAAAGATAAGAGTGTTTACAGAAGCAAATCCTGAGAAAAAAATTATCAGACTGGGAATAGGTGATGTTACACTTCCTTTGGTACCTGCAGTGATTGAAGCTCTTCATAAAGCAACAGATGAAATGGCTCACAAAGATACTTTTAAAGGGTATGCACCCGACTTGGGCTATGAATTCTTAAGAACAGCAATTGCAGAGAATGATTTTAAAGCAAGAGGTGTTGAAATTGCTTTAGATGAGATATTTGTTAGTGATGGAGCAAAAAGTGACTCTGGAAATATTGGAGATATTTTCGATACAAATAATAAAATTGCAGTTTGTGATCCCGTATACCCTGTATATGTGGATGCGAATGCTATGTCTGGAAGAACAGGAGAATATTTACCTGACCTTGGCAAATGGAGTAATGTAATCTATATGCCTTGTACAGCAGAAACAAATTTTGCACCTGAACTCCCTACCGAAGAACCAGATATGATCTATCTGTGTTTCCCTAATAACCCAACTGGGTCTACAATTAGTAAAGCCGAATTGCAAAAATGGGTAGATTATGCAAATAAAGTAGGTGCTGTAATTATCTATGATGCAGCATATGAAGCATATATTTCAACACCGGATGTGCCTCATACAATCTATGAGTGTGAAGGTGCTAAAACTTGTGCGATAGAACTTAGAAGCTTTTCTAAAAATGCAGGTTTTACTGGAACAAGGCTTGGATTTACAGTAATACCTAAGGAATTAAAGGCAGGAGATGTTTCTCTTAATAGCCTTTGGGCAAGACGACATGGAACTAAATTTAACGGTGCACCTTACATTACGCAGGTGGCTGGCGCTGCTGTATATACAAAAGAAGGAAAAGCGCAAACTGCAGAACAAATTGCTTATTATATGAATAATGCAAAAGTAATCAGAGAAGGTTTAGCAAATGCAGGTTATACTGTATCTGGTGGTGTAGACGCTCCTTACATTTGGTTAAAGACTCCACAGGGCATGACCTCCTGGCAGTTCTTTGATTATCTTTTAAAAGAGGCTAACGTTGTAGGTACACCAGGTTCAGGTTTTGGTCCTAGCGGTGAAGGATACTTTAGACTTACTGCTTTTGGTACTTATGAAAATACCCTAGAGGCAATTGAAAGAATTAAAAAATTATAATAATTTATTGATTATGTTAAACCAAGGATTTCCAT
>DALYNO010000277.1:0-1305 GCA_031975295.1 Anaerocolumna sp.
AAAGATAGATCAAAAGATAGATCAAAAGATAGATCAAAAGATAGATCAAAAGATAGATCAAAAGATACATCAAAAGATACATCCTAATTGGAATAGCATTAAGATTAAGTGTAGAAAACCGAAAGCAGGTGAATTCATTGTCAGAAGTTTTAGAAGGATATGTAGAAAAAATAGTGTTTAGAAATCCAGAGAATGGATATACGGTGTTATCCTTAACAAGTGATGGTGATGAAATAACTTGTGTCGGTATGTTTACCTTTATTAATGAAGGGGAGTTTATTAGTGCAACGGGTAGTTACACTGCCCATCAATTATACGGACAGCAATTTCAGGTCCAATCCTATGAATTTAAAGAACCAGAGGATTTAGAGTCTATAGAGAGGTATTTAGGATCAGGTGCCATTAAAGGAATCGGAAATGCCCTTGCAGCAAGAATAGTAAGAAAGTTTAAACAGGATACCTTTCGAATTATTGAAGAAGAACCAGAACGTTTATCAGAGGTTAAGGGTATCAGTAATAATATGGCCCATGACATTGCTGTTCAATTAAATGATAAAAAGGACATGCGAGGAGCAATGCTATTTCTACAGCAATTTGGTATAACCCAGGCCCTTGCAGTGAAAATATACAAAGAATATGGAGCAAGACTTTATCAGGTGGTTAAAGAAAATCCATATCGTCTTGCTGAGGATATACATGGCATAGGCTTTAAACTAGCAGATGAGATCGCAGCTAGAGTTGGCATAGGTGGAAATTCAGATTATAGAATGAAGGCGGGTATCCTTTATATTCTATTACAGGCAAGTGGAGCAGGACATGTCTATTTGCCGGAAGAAGTATTAGCGGCAAAAACAACAGAGCTGTTAGGGGTAGATGCCTCAGGGTTGGAACATTTTATTACAGACCTTGCAATAGAGAAAAAGATCATTGTCCGTATGGTGGACAACCAGAAACAAATCTATAGTGCCAGTCATTTTTATCTTGAATTGAATACTGCCAAAATGTTAAGTGACTTAAATATAAAATATGATTTATCCCATACAGAAATAGAACATCGATTAAAAGCTGTGGAAAAGCAATTTCAGATAGAACTTGATGAACTGCAAAGAACCGCAGTATTTGAAGCAGCCAGAAATGGTGTTTTAGTACTGACAGGTGGTCCTGGTACAGGTAAAACCACAACTATTAATGCGATAATACGTTTCTTTGAAGCGGAAGGTATGGATTTACTAATGGCTGCCCCGACAGGTCGTGCAGCTAAGAGAATGGCAGAAACCACTGGATTTGAAGCCAAGACCATACATA
>DALYNO010000277.1:1315-5754 GCA_031975295.1 Anaerocolumna sp.
AAATATCCAAGATGTCTGGTGAATTGGATAGCAGATTGGTTTTTGAAAGAAATGAAGGAAATCCATTGGAGACAGATGTTATTATCATCGATGAAATGTCCATGGTCGATATTAGTTTAATACATGCGCTTCTTAGGGCTATTACAGTTGGAACAAGGCTTATACTAGTAGGAGATGTTAATCAGTTGCCTAGTGTAGGACCTGGCAATGTATTAAAAGACATTATTAATTCCCACGAATTTAATGTTGTTAAATTAACTAAGATATTTAGACAAGCAACGGAAAGTGATATTATTGTTAATGCACATAAAATAAATGGTGGAGAACAAGTTACGCTGGATAATAAAAGCAAAGACTTCTTTATGCTAAAACGAGAAGAAGTAAATCAGATTATTGGCGTTATTATATCACTTGTACGAGATAAAATGCCTAAATATGTAGATGCTAAAGCATTTGAAATTCAGGTATTAACCCCTATGAGAAAGGGAGAGTTGGGAGTAGAAAGGCTGAACACAGTTTTACAGCAATATTTAAACCCACCCGATTCACAAAAGCGAGAGAAGGAATTTCATGGAACGATCTTTAGAGAAGGTGATAAAGTTATGCAGATTAAAAATAATTATCAACTTATCTGGGAGAGTAAAAGCAGATATGGAATTACGGTAGAGAGTGGCACAGGTATCTATAACGGAGATACAGGCATTATCAAAGAGATTAATCTATTTGCTGAACAAGTAACCATAGAATTTGATGAGGGTAAAATGGTGGAATACACGTTTAGCCAACTGGAAGAACTAGAATTAGCTTATGCTATAACCATTCATAAGTCCCAAGGCAGTGAGTATCCGGCTGTGGTGCTTCCACTTTTAACAGGGCCTAGAATGTTATTAAATAGAAATCTTCTTTATACAGCTGTTACCAGAGCCAAAAGCTGTGTAACTATTGTTGGCAGTCTGGATACAGTGCAAATGATGATAGATAACGAAAGCGAGCAAAAAAGGTATTCCGGCTTAACTCAGCGGATTAAAGAATTAAAAGAAATAAATTAAGTGCTTAATGTAATAAATCATTTAAGTATAAACCGTAGAACAATAAACTAAGTGGTGCATCATGGTAAGTTATGGTTTATAATATAATGGTAAATACTTATAGGTAAACCTTTACATAATAATGTAGGGTATAAAAAATAGTATTAGAGTATGATTTAAGGAGGGCAATTCTATGAAAAAAACAGCATTAGTAATTATGGCAGCAGGTCTGGGGAGCAGATTCGGAGGTATCAAGCAGTTGGAGCCAGTAGGACCAAGTGGTGAAATCATTATGGACTATTCCATATACGATGCAATAAAAGCAGGCTTTAATAAAGTGGTATTTATTATTAGAAGAGACTTAGAGGCTGATTTTAAAGAAGTAATTGGGGATAGAATTTCTAAACAAATCGAAGTTGCCTATGTATTTCAGGAATTAGACAATTTACCAGAAGGCTTTAATAAACCAGAGGAAAGAACGAAACCCTGGGGAACGGGACAAGCGGTACTTAGTTGTAAAGGAGTTCTTAGTGAACCTTTTGCGGTTATCAATGCAGATGATTATTACGGTAAAGAAGCTTTTGAAAAAGTACATGATTATTTAATCAAAGAAGATTTAAAAGACACAGAATTTTGTATGGCAGGGTTTGTGTTAGGAAATACATTAAGTGACAATGGTACTGTGACCAGAGGTGTTTGTAAAGTAGATGAGAATAATCTGTTGGTGGATATCGTTGAAACAAAAGGAATCGAACAAAAGGGAGACACTGCAGTAGCGTTAAATAGTGCTGGTGAGGAGATTACACTTTCCTTAGAGGGTGCTGTTTCTATGAATATGTGGGGATTTACGCCAATCCTTTTAGAGAAATTAGAAGAAGAGTTTAAAACATTTTTAGAAAAAGAAGGACAGGAACTAAAATCTGAGTACCTTCTTCCTGAAGTGGTTGGAAATCTAATCAAAGCTGGAAGTGCATCAGTAGAAGTATTAAAGACAGATGATAAGTGGTTTGGTGTAACTTATAAGGAAGATAAGCCTATTGTAGTGGCTTCTTTTAAAGAGTTAATTAGCCAGGGACAATACCCAGAGAAGTTATTCTAGGATATAAGCAAGCAACTATAGAATATATGAGGCAAGTGTAATGGTTGGGGAGAAAAATTGTTAGATTTAATACTTGATATTATATTTCCAAGAAGATGTCCTATTTGCTCTGATATTGCAACCCCAAGAGGGGAGCTTATATGCAATGGATGCAGAACTCAATTATTTCCAATTGAAGAACCAAAGTGCTTCAAATGTGGAAAGCCAATTGAAGATGGAGAAAAAGAATTTTGCTATGACTGTGAAAGGAAGAAGCATCATTATATAAAAGGCTATGGACTATGGGTTTATAAAGGGGCAATTAAGAAATCTGTTGCAGACTTTAAAAACAATAATAAAAAAGAGTACGCTACATTTTACGTGGAAGAATTTCTTCGCAAGTATGGAGATGAACTTGTTAAAATTTGTCCGGATGCTTTGGTGCCAGTTCCGATCCATAAGCAGAAGAAAAATAAGAGGGGTTATAATCAGGCGGATGTATTAGCCAAAGAAATTGGCAAAAAATTAAAAATACCTGTTTTATCAGACCTGTTGATAAGAGATAAATATACTTTACCTCAGAAGCACTTAAATGATAAGGAAAGATTACGAAATCTTGAAAAAGCTTTTTCATTATCACAGGAAGTTAAACATAAGTTTCCTAAAAACCTTAAGAAAATTGTATTAGTTGACGATATCTATACAACAGGGAGTACAATAGAAGTATGTACCAATGTGCTTCTCCAGAATGAAGTGAAAGAAGTCTACTTTATATGCATATGCATGGGGAAAGGGTACTAAGGAGGTAAAAGAATGGATGTTAGAAACTGTAGAAGCTGTGGTAAATTATATAATTATGTAAGTGGCATGCCTCCTTTATGTAATAATTGCGTAAAGGCTCTAGAGGAAAAGTTTACAGTTGTGAAAGAATATATTTATAATCATCCAGGTGCTGGAATGCAAGAAGTTGCAGAAGAAAATGAAGTAACCACGATGCAAATTCAGAAATGGATTAGAGAAGAGAGGTTATCCTTCTCAGAGGATTCCATGGTGGGTATAGAGTGTGAAAACTGCGGTAAACAAATTAAAACTGGAAGGTATTGCAAAAGTTGTAAAGATAAATTAGCAAATAACCTTGGCAATATATATAAAAAAGAACCACCTAAAGTTGTTCCTAAAAAAACATCCTCTGAAAATCCCAAAATGAGGTTTCTGGATAACTAATGCAGTAACTGAAAAACCGACCTCCCTATCATTAGATTTTAGGTCTAACTTTAGGGGGTCGGTTTATTCTATTTCACTAGGTCTTTTTAAATAAGTTGTTTATAATTAGCAGTATTATTACTTTTCATAAATGACTAAAACAACTCTAATTAATTATTACATTTCTTTGATACCAGTATCTGTAATTGTAATTTTGCCTTCTTTCATTAATCGCCCTATGGCACGTTTGAAAGCATTCTTGCTTAAATTAAATTCTTCTTTTATGACCTGGGCATCTGTCTTATCATGAAAAGGCAAGGAACCATTTGCAGCTTGAAGTTTCTGAAGTACTAAAAGGGCGTCAGAATCCATTTGAATATGAGTCTTTTCTCTAAGACTTAAATCTAATTTGCCATCCTCTTTTACACTGGTAACTCTTGCTTCTACACTATCACCCACCTTAATATTTCTGTGAAGTTCTTTCGTGGGAATGAGAGCACAATAACAGTTATCAACTGCAACAAAAGCACCAAAACTATCAATTATCTCATAAACCACACCAATCACTTTATCATCCTTTTTATAAGGAGAATTTGTCTTAAGATAATCATAAACTTTCATAGTGGCGCACAATCTACCGCTTTTATCCACATATAATGCTACAATAACATCATCTCCAGTATGAACACGCTGGGTCTGTTCTTTAAAAGGAAGCAGTAAATCCTTAGCTAACCCCCAATCAAGAAAAGCCCCAATGGTGGTAACTTCCTTTACGTTTAAGAGAGCAGTCTCACCAAAAGTTAATTTGGGTTGTAAAGTTGTAGCAATTAAACGGTCTTCAGAATCTTTGTAAATAAAGACCTTAATTAAATCCTTGTTCTTAATGTTCTTTGGAACCTGAGCTTTGGGAAGTAATACTCGGTCACCCTCAGGCATTCCTGGTTCACATAGATATACACCGAAATCAGTACTTTTTAGTACTTCCAGTTCTAAAGTTTCTCCTAATTTTATCATGTTAAATATCCGTTTAGAGGTTAAATCTGTTTACCTCTGCCGTAATAGATTCAATACGGCTTCCTTTCTTTACTATATTATTTTTCAGATGCAATAAATTCATTAATAGGTTCTTT
>DALYNO010000278.1:0-5743 GCA_031975295.1 Anaerocolumna sp.
AATGAATCATTTTTGAATCGTACTGATATAACTATGCAAAATCTTTCCTATAAAATGTCTCAAAAGCCATTATTGCTTTATCCCTCATATTAAAATCATAAATTCCATTGTTTATTAATTTAATGGTGAAGAACATATGCTCAGCAACAGAGATTTTATAGTCATTTATAAATACTTCATACGGATAATCTTTTACTGTTTCAATTAGACTTTGGTAATAATAATTTAGTAAAACTTTAACTTTCATGAAATCTGGTTCAATGTGTAGCGCCAATAGCATAGCTAAATCCTCTGTACCTAATTACTCCTTATATTTTTTCTCAATATTGATAATATAATTATAGCTACTTTCAATAGGAGATACCATACAAAAATTGGTAAGAATACTCAACTTTAAGTTAACCCTTGTTGGAACCATACCTGTTCTTATTCTGCTTGTAATCTTCTAAGCAAAATACTGCATAATATAAAAGCTGCTGAAAAAATAACTAGCATTGGCCATAGGTTTCCAAAATAAAAATAATTCTCCAACATCAATTTATATCCCCAGGTAGCTGGGAATAATCTTCCCACAATTTCAATAAAACTTGGTAGTAAATTAACAGGAAACATAATGCCTGAGATCATAATGGAAGGTAGGAAAATCATTTGTGATACCATGGTAAGTTTTGCTTGGTTTTTTACCAAAAGTCCCAAGACACTCCCAATACTTAATGATACTGCAATAAAAATTACCAGTGAGCCAAAATACAACAGACTATGATCTGGTGTTGCTGCACCAAATACAATAGGGGCTGTCAGATATATAATGGCACACATAATGAAAAGATGTATAAATGCTGACAAAAATATGGAAACTACACCAAGATATAAAGGTACCCCATTCGCTTTATACACTTTCTTGATATCACTTCCATATATCTCTACAAGAGAAGGCGGTAAGCCAATTATTGCACCTGTGGAGACACCAAACACAGTCATAGATTGTATTAAACTAAGTTTGGCCTCTGGGTTGATAGATGTAAATATCCCGCCCATAACCATGTAGAATAATAAAGGAACTACATAGCAAGTAATAAGAAGGGTTTTGCTTCGTATATCCATCTTCCATTGTAATCCTACTCCATACCAAAAGCCACTCATATACTATTCCCCCCTTGCTAAATGAATAAAATGTTGTTCCAGCGTTCCCTTATCTATTTTAATGTCCAGTACAGCAATTTCCCGTCTTTTATAATCTTGAAGCAAGGTTAGCATGGACTCCCCAATATCGTCAGATTCATAACTTTCCTCACCTTGTTCAGTCTTTATCTGGATGGTATAACATTTAAAAGCTTTGGAATTTAGTTCTGCAACAGTACCCACAAAGATTATATTGCCATCATTTATAATAGCGATACGATCACACAAGCTTTCAACTTCTGCCATATCGTGGCTGGCTAAAATAATTGTTTTTCCTTGGTTCTTTAACTTACGGATTTGATCATGAAGTGATATTCTTCCCTCCACGTCAAGACCAGCAGTGGGTTCATCCAAAAAAACAATATCCGGATTGCCGATTAAGGCAAGTGCCAGATGTAAGCGCCTCTTTTGTCCAGTAGACATATCCGTGTACAGTTTTTTCTCAAGTTCGTTAATACCAAGAGCTGTAAGCATAGTGTAGTCAATTCTTGCTTTATTCCACTTAGCAAATAAACGTACAGCTTCCATAGGTTTAATATAATCTGGGAGTGATGCCGATTGCAGCTGTATACCCCTCTTGCCATTCACCACAATATTACCAACATCATACTTTCGTAAGCTCTCCATACATTCAAGAGCTGTAGTTTTGCCCGCCCCATTTACTCCTAACAGTGCAAATACCTCACCTTTTAAAATATTGAGATGAATGTCCTTTAGAACGGTATGATTTCCATAACTTTTCTTAAGTCCTTCAATTTGTACCGCATAACTCATTTAATTTCCTCCTCTATAGGATTATAACCTAATTTTGTGAAATAGACTTCTAAGGCTGGTTCAAGAAAAGCACCTGCAATCTCTTGCTTGAGTTTCCACTCATTGTTTGGACCTTTAAAGTTAACAGCTTCCATCAGTTTAGACAGCATACTTAGGTCCCCACCTGTAAATTCCATAATCATATCCCAGAACTCCTTGGCGAGATTTTGACTCTTCTCACTATCAGGTGAAACTCCATCTTTTTGAAGGTCTATAGCTTCATCCTGCAGTCGTGTGAAAGCCTCCATCCATTCTAGCGCGCTATCCTTATCAAAACGGCTGCGAAAGTGGTCCAAGGTCTTATCATCAAAATGTTTAATAAGCCAGTAGAACTCATTCTTCATTTGCAGATTCACGATAATATCAGCATATTTCTTGAAATCTACAACCTGCATTTGAAGGACTTCACCTTGCAATATTTCTATCTCTTTAAGAGACTGTGTCAGGGTATCTATCTTTTCCCGAATTGCAGCAGCTTGTTCTGTAAGTGCACCTGCAACATCTGCAGGGGTATCAAGAGAGATAATTCGATTTTTTATATCATCCAGCGAAAACCCCAAGTGCTTTAAAGACAGTATTTGATGTAGTTTAATCACATCTTTATCTGTATAAAGCCTGCGGCCGCCCACACTCTCTGAGGTTGGTAATAGTAAACCTTCTCTGTCATAGTATTGCAGGGTTCGGACCGTGACACCCATCTTCTTAGCAACCTCGCCAACTGTCATATATCCCTTCGTTGTCATTTTATGCTTCTCCATATTTGATCCTCCTGCTTTTATTATAATTCATTACGTAAGGTCACAATCAAGATGTTTTTGAAATTATTAACATTTTATCAATACGGTTAATCTATTTATTCGCTGCAAGAATAATTGCAACAAAAAATCCCTTAAAGTAAGGGATTTTCATATGCCTATTTTTATGTAACGTACATGGCAGTATTATAATAAAGTATAAACCTATCCATAGATCAGTGTAATAATTATGTCTTTATTTTAATTCTCACCTTTAACGATGACCATCCATTCTTGCCTTTTTAAATCCCATATAGGTCAATGTAGCATTATTATCTGTATTTGGAAGTTGAAATCCACATTTTTTGTAAAAATCATAATTTTCTGGTGTTGTATGTACCCACCAATTTCCATTTGGTAATTTTTGCAAGCAAAGGTCAACAAGTTTTTTCCCAATTCCTCTCTTGTGATATTCTCTATTCACTACCAAATCCTGTATCATTGCTGTCATTACTTTATCTGAGACTACTCTAACCATCGCTATCATTTCTTCTTGATCCCATACTGTATATACCCAGGTTGAATTTTTAAAGCAGATTTCATATTTCTCATCTTGCCAGTTAGGTTGAGATGATGATATCCATCCTGCATCAATATATAAATTTTTTATTTTATTACGGAGTAATCCCTCTCCGCCTTCTCTTATAATCAAACCATTAAAATATTGATACATAATTCACCTCCACTACTATATTTATATTAAAATAATTAAACGATAGTATCATCACATACACCAACAGCATCAAATTATGGATTGTTTTTTATATGAAACATTCTAGCAATTGCATTCCACATTTGTCTAAAGAGTCTCTCAGGATTCCTTTTAGGATATCATATTGTGGTGTCCCGATAAAATAATTAAGAGTCTGAATGCCATAACGCACATGAAGCAAATCTTCTGTTTCATAAAAAATTGACATGTTATGCTCTGTTTTATACTTTGAAAGAAATGCATTCTTATAAACTTCTGCATCACTGCCATACTCCTGTTTCATCCATAATGTTAAACATGCAATATCTGCTATCCAACAGAGTGAATAAGCATCATCCCAATCAATTAACGTGATATTATCCTCATTGACGATAATATTTTTTGCTGAAAGGTCAGTATGGCAAAGCACGGAAGGAAATGTATCACATACCTTTAATCTTTGATAAATTTCACTCCAAAGGGTTTCAAGTTCAGCTCGTTTCACCAAGTTGTGAGCAATTAAATTATCGGTACTCTCATCAAAACTATGATACATAAATTCTGAAAATTTCGACCAATCAGCTATACCTCCACCTATATAACCGTAACCCGTCAAATTAATCTGATGTATCTGCGATACTAAACCTCCAAGCTTTTCAAATAATTGAATTGTTTCTTGTTTAGTCATGACAAGTCTGTCAGCAGTTATACCCGGCAAGCATTCTTCTATTAAATAACCATTGAGGAAATCAGCATCCTCCCGGTTGTAAATCAGGATTTTGGCGTGAGGTATATCATGTTCTGTAAGTTTTTTATCAACAAACATCAGCTTACCCTCCTCCGGCCATCCGCTTTTGTAAATCTTAAAGATATAAGACGATAATTCGGTATCAATTCTGAAAACGGTATTATTTGCTACATTTTCAAATCTAGAAATCAAACATACCTTTTGTCTTATATGTTTTTCAAAAGTTTTTCTGATTATATCTATATTATACATATTCAATAACCTTCCCCTTACTAAATTACATTTCATACAAACAATTATATTTATGATTAAACTTACATATTTTTAACTTAATTTATGCTATAGCTTTTTCTTAATCAAATATTTTTTTATCGTAAATATTCCACCAATTATCTGTATCAATAAAAATAACGCCAGTAGAATTTCATTTATATCTGAATTTTCTATAAAATTGACTATATTAAATCCTAATATACCAAATATAAAGTAAAATTCTGGATCTTTAATTAATCTTTTCATTATATTGCCTTTCAATCGTATATTGTTTACACCTCTATATCTATGGGATAAGAATTTCGGATTGTGATTGTACGTCTGTATGCTTCTCAACTTTGAAGCTATTAAAAGATACTATCCCAATAACAACTAAAAGAATATTAAACACGATAACAGAAAAAATTACACCCAATATAATTTTTATAATTAACTTTGTACGGCGATTTTTTATAGCAAGCTGTTCATTAATTCTTGATAGCTGTTCTGCAATATGATTATTATCAGAATCATGAATTATTTTGGCACCTAGCAACTCACTGACAGAGGTTTCAAGTATTTCTGAAATTTTTATTAATATATCCGCATCAGGAACTGAAAGCCCATTCTCCCATTTAGAAATTGTTTGGCGAACAACCTTCAAGCGAATGGCTAGCTCTTCCTGGGAAAGTCCTTTCGCTTTTCTAAGAGACTTTAGATTCTCATTGAACATAATTGTAATACCTCCTTTCGTTATAGTATCATTTTATTACTAAATATCTCATTGCGGCAAGCAATGCAGGTTAACATGATACTGTTTGATAGTGTATAGAAGGCTAGATAAATTCTATTTTTCTTCAGTAAGTGGACTGAATATTAGCATTATAGTATTATAAAGCTTATGTATTGACATTGAATCGAACCCAATCATAACACTTGAAAGTCTTGTCGTATTGTATCTGAGATACGTCACAATGTGGGATTAAGCCTACACCTGTATATCTTCGAATTATACCGCCATGTGCAACCACAATTATTTTTGCATATCCCAAATCGTAGTACTTATCCATAACAGGTTGTGAACGCTTAGGTGCAAAATCTCTTCCTTGACCAATAAACCCTCTATTATCAACCAAGGATTTATCTGGTTCTCCATGTCTAATAAATACTATTTTCATTTATACCTCCTAATCTTTTCAGTATTATATCATTTTATATAGTTGCTTACAACTTATTCCAATAGAATCGAATTACATATTTAGA
>DALYNO010000279.1:0-5708 GCA_031975295.1 Anaerocolumna sp.
ATTTTCATATATCATATTACAATTCATATATTTAATATTTTTATACTATATATTATTATTTTTCTGTTTATAATACACATTAATGTAATTATATCTCCATGATACCGCCTG
The DNA here is from genome assembly GCA_031975295.1 of Anaerocolumna sp. Lineage (GTDB taxonomy): Bacteria > Bacillota > Clostridia > Lachnospirales > Lachnospiraceae > Anaerocolumna. The sequence continues at coordinate 112 of DALYNO010000279.1, forward strand.
CATGACCTATAAAATATGCCTATTAGTACAAACCTATTTCTATGCATTTATTACAATTATTAGAACAAGTAATTTTACTCACCATAAACCTTGTTATTTTTATATCAGGAATATATTTGTATTTCAGTCTATCAAAAGCTCCTTTCATTCAAATTCAGCCTAAACTTAAGGAAATTGCTTATACTATAGTTATTCTATAGGTAATCATCTAAATATATTATATATATTACGGTATATAGGGATATTATTTTGTTATTTTTATAACCATTTAGTTGACACATCAATCAAATAGTGATATTATTTTTTTAACATGAGATAGTCTGGCAAATTATAAAAAAGAGAGGCACTGTATGTTAATCACAAAACGTATTGCTCACTTATCAAAGTATACTCAATTTCATATAGATAATGCATTGAAGCAATATAATCTTAGTACTGGATTATATCCTTTTTTGCTTGCTCTTGATTTTGAAGAAGGGATAAACTTGGATTGTATCAGTAAGAAAGTAAAGGTGGATAAAGCCATGTCCACCAGATCTATTAAAAAATTAATGGATTTGGGTTACATAGAAAAATTTACTGATGCAAAAGACAGTAGAGCATGTCAATTATTTCTTACGGACGATGCTAGAACCATAATTCCTCATATAAAATCTGAACTGTCTGTATGGAATAAAGAAATTACAGCGGATCTAACTGAAGAAGAAATCGTTATATTTGATCAATTATTGGAGAAAATATTTGTCAGAGCTGCAAAATCAAGAATTTATTAATAAAAAAGAAGGCAGAATTATAAGACAGAAGAACAAAAAAAAATGAGATCTATAAGAGCCGATGGGCTATATTATTAATCATTGTCCTATCAATATTTATGTCAGCTTTAGATGACAGTATAGTCAATGCTGCACTTCCCTCCATGTCCACTAGTCTTGGTGTAAGCTTATCATTAATAGCATGGGTTGTTAGTATTTATCTGATTACCATATCGGCAACTATGCATTATTTGGAAGGCTTGGAGATATATTTGGTAAGACAACAATCTTTCTCTATGGTTTAGCTCTTTTTACTGTTCTTCTCTACTATATTCAGGTATGAGTGCAAAAGTTGGAGAGAAAGTTACCGATTATGTTCCAGGACATGAAAATGCCTTTATCTATGGTATGCACATTGTTTATATAACTGCTGCTGTAATTTGTCTCATAGGTGCATTTATTACTGCATTAAGGCTATTCTCCAGAAGAAAAGAAACCCTAGGATATGGTGTAAACCCTTATATTCCAACGCTTTTCAGAATGAACTCCATGAAATAAAAAACGACTTGTATTCTTACAGAAATAGGATGCAAGTCGTTTTCTTTAAATTATAGTTTAATCGATAGATATTTCATCAACAGAAGTGGTGTATTTACAATTTGGATACCCGCTGCAACCAATAAAACTTCCATATTTACCTTTTCTATATACCAGGTCTTTACCACACTTGGGGCAACTTAGATTCATTTCATCATAGGAAAGGTCACTCTTTGCTTCCTCTTGTATGAATTCCTCCATTAGTTTATTCCTATCCCAGAGCATAATATCATTGGCCTTGGCAAGTTGTTTGGCATTGTTTGTAAAATAGCTATTGGTTATTACAATTCCTTTTGTGGCATTATAATATGCGATTGATCCTATAACCTCTTGTACAGCTGTTATTCCAACATCGTTTTGGTATCTTTTCGCTTGTATTACTATTCTTTCTTTTCCTTTTCTTAAAACCAAATCCGCTCCATAATCAGCTGTAACTGGTGTCGTTTTAGCTTTATATCTTCTTTGTCTGAATTTATAATAAAGAAAATATTCAAACTCAATTCCTGTCATTTCATCCACTTCTTCTAAGGAGCAGGAGAGGTACATTTTTTTTATATTAGCTTTGTAATACTTTCGAATGAATAATATAGACGCTACAATATAAATGCCCATATAAAGTAAGTATATATAGTTATGTTCTAAGTTTAAGATGTTAGAATATCTAATATTTACATAACCATTCAAAATTAATTTCAGTATTACGCCACATAGTAATGTATGAAGTATGGTAATGATTAGTATTTTTATTGTAATTTGTATCTTTCGCTTTTTCAAAAAATTCGTCTCTTTCTGTATTTATTCATGCTGTCAAAAGGGATTATACCATGTCTACTGAATTAAATCTATTTCTAATCCTTTAACTTTAATTTTCTAATGCTCAGTTCTTCTACAAGAATTCCTAAAGCTTTCGGTCCAAAACCATGAAGTTGTAGCAACTCTTTAGAAGAGTACTTGGTTAAATCCTCCAACCTGGTTACATCTATACTTTTTAACGCCCGCCTAGCAGGTTCTCCAATTTTTAATTCTGATAGTTCCATTCTAATACCCTGCCTTTCCCTAACCATCTAACTTTGAGTTCCATATAACTTCCAGTATGAATCCTTCATATTTCATAAGAAGTTCACTTTTACTAAAATTTATCACCTAATCTTATTATAAATCAGAAAAGCTGTTTTGCAAAGACGTAGCTTAACATAGTATAAATTCATGTACAGAATAGAGATTATATGATATAATTCCATTAATATTTCTAATATATTCCAATACATAAAAAGAATTTTGGTCAGAAGAAGGTAATCATTTATGCAAATAAATAAGGATTTAATCAAATCAACCTATATAAACCGAATCTCCCACCACTGGACTATCACCCCCAACCAATTTCCAGTATTTTTAAATGAAATCTCTACAGAACAGAAAAATGTAAATGAGGAATTCATTGACACTGTATTTAAGGATTTTACATCTCATTTTCAAAGTATATCCAAAGGTACTTTTTTGCGCAGAAGAAAGTGGCGAAAGAAAACCCTTACAATGGTTCATGGTATTTTAAATAGCGAAGATATTATTGGTATCCATACAATTCTAAGAGAAAATGATCTAGAAAAAATGCAGCAGGAAATAGGCGAATTCCTTTATAAAGCGCGAGAATTTGATAAAGATTTAACAGTAACAGATATAGGTCAGGCAGTTAGAAACTATATTGTCTACATGATGTTTAAGGAATTAAATCATATAGATAGAAATTTTAGTCAGGCTTGCTTTGGCTATAGTATGCTTTACCCCTTTACAGACAATTACATTGATAATATCAATCTATCCACCAAAGAGAAAACTCTTTATAATAATATAATAAGAGATAAAATTATAGGTAAGGACGTTAAAACCCAATCCATGCATCAAAGTAAAACCTGTATGTTACTAGATTTTATTGAAAGTGAATATGCCAGATCTTCTGACACTTCCATCTATACCCTTTTGCTCATGATGTTAGAAGCTCAGGAAATCAGTATGACAAAACAAAAAGAAAATCAACTATCAGAACAAGAGCGATTACATATATCCATTTACAAAGGTGGGCTTTCAGTTCTAATTGATAGATACCTTATTAATAAACCTTTAACAGAAGAAGATATGATATTTTATCTTTCCTTTGGATTTTTTCTACAATTAGCAGATGACTTATTAGACATCGCTGAAGACATAAAAGCTGGCAGCAATACAATATTTACGTCAGATACTTCCAGCCACTATTTAGAATCATTAATTAACAAATTAATTACATATGTTAATCATCTTTTTGGCAGCTATCACGCAATGAATCATGATTTTAAGGATTTCGTTTTAAAAAATTGTTATTTTCTTATTTTATATGGTGTATCTGAAAATAAAGAGTTATTAACCCCCGCTTACTTTCATCAGTTAGAAAAGTATTTTCCCCTTCACTTTTCTTATCTGGCTACTATAAGAGATAGGTCAAATCAAATAAATGCCTCCATAACTCAAGCTAACTACAATATGCTATTAGAAGAAATTTTAATAAATTATAAAAATCCCACGATTCGAAAATAGATATCGTGGGATTATCAGAAACTACCGGATTATAGCTGCGTGTTTTATCTGACACTAAGTTGCCAACCTATTCCAAACTTATCCACCAGATAGGCATAGTATTTACTAAAGAAGGTTTCACCGGGCTCCATCATAACAGTAGACCCAACTTTTAATTCCTCATAAATATCTTGTAACTGCTTTTGATCAGTTAAATTAAGCACTAGGCTAATATTATTCCCTTGTGTAAATGGCATAAAGGAGGGTACATCGGACATCATTATGATTGTCCCGTCTAAATGTATTTCTGTGTGCATAACCAGTTTTTTGTCTTCTTCACTTAAAGGCGGCTGTCCTTCATCGGCAGGCGCATCACCAAAAAACATAAATTTGGGTTGTTCTGTTTTAAAAGCCTTTGTATAAACTTCTGCAGCTTCCTTACAATTACCCCTGAAATTCAAATAAACATTCAATCCCATATTTGTCTCCTTTTCTCTTTTAGGTTAATAGCTCATAAAAAGCTGTTGCCATAATTATATACTTGACAACAGCTTTTTAATTTATTCCTGATAATCTACTTTAAAGGTTTCTCCTTTATTTAAAGCAATATGCCCTGACTCATAAGGCTTTCCATCGACTGTAATATATACATCTTCTACACCATAGTAGTTACCTACTGTATTGGTAATACATTGGAGAATCTGGGTTTCATATCCTGCTCCCGCATTCATTTCATCTATAAATTCTTTACTAAAATCAACATAAGCAATATGATCTGTTCCCAGATACATAGAATTTATTTTGGTATTGGTACTAATTAAAGCTTGGTTATCAAGATTTCCACTCTTAAAATACTCTTCCAATTTGGTTCTTGTAATATCATTGGTGTATAACTCTAGCGTAATTTCATCTTTTTTCATCTTTTCATCAAGATTCCAATGATAGATATTCATTTTTTGGGTAAAAGGTGTATCTGTCTTTCTCTCACTTAATGTGGACGAGATTTTGGTATCTCCTAAATCCGTAACTTTATATACCAATCCCATGTCTTTCACATAATATTCAATGGTAGAACCATTTTCTTCTTCTGTGGTTACCTCCAGTGCATCATATTTACCAAGAGATGTGGTAATTGGAATATTTTCACCAGTAACAGAACGTTTCCTACCATCTGACAGGGTCCAGCTTGTCCCTTTCACCAGTGGTTCCATTAATAATACATTTTCTTTATATTCTGGATTGGTTTTATCCAGCATATTGTCTCTATAATAGGTTTCTTCCTGTGAATTCACTATTGATAATTTACCATCTTTAATTTGTACTATTTGTACAGTTTCACTTCCACCATTGTTTATTCTAATTTGAGCACGGTTAGTACTCTCGTCTATGTAATCGGTGTACATATGATAAGATGCATATTCATTTCCCTCTCCTACATAATAAGAATCCGTATTCTTTAGAAAAGGATAATAATCTTTAATGGTTAATTCGCTGGAGGTTGCTATTTCTTGTGTTGGTGTAGGTGTTACAGATGGTTGAACCTCTACAGGGTTCTGAGTAGGTGCTGCATCTGTATTTGTTGTCTTTTGTTGTTGGCCACATCCTGTTAATAATACCAAAAATGCCATTAAGTAAACTGTCACGATAATTTTTTTCAATATTATCACCTCTGTTTTCATAAATTTGATTTACAGTTTC
>DALYNO010000280.1:0-5705 GCA_031975295.1 Anaerocolumna sp.
CATATATTCTGTCGAAAAACAGGAAGATAACGGAATAAAGGCTTATCACACCAAATATAGTATGAAACTTCCATTTAATATTAGCTATAAAATAGGCCGGTAAAAAGAAGATTGCCGACCGGTGAAAAAGAAAAGCAATGGCAATAATTACAGCAAATTGTAGAAACTTTCTTCTCTTCATAGCACTATAGGTGAACAGACAGATTGACATGGCAAGGGTTTGCCTTAATCCAGCCATAGAAAAGGCGAATAACCCTATGGTATAATAAAAAAATACAGCAAACCTTTTATTATCAGCATTTTTCAAAATAAATCTGCCAACACAAAAGCAAATAATTCCAGCTGTCATAGCAAAAAAATACCCAGAATTGTCTGTTAAACTTCTTAGGAATCTGTTAAAGTAAAAAAATCCTGGTTCAGAAAGAAGGAATGACTGACCTTTTAAGGATTTATACATAATGGTCATAAAATGGGTGGCATACCTGCTGTAATCTCCAGTAATTGGCTGCTTCAAAGCCATAAGAAAAAAAATACTAAGCATGCCTATCCATAAATGGATATTATCTTTATTATTAACCATTTCAGTATTATACGGAGATGCGTTTTGTCTGGTTTTAAAGACAGCTAATAATGTAAGTAGTAAAAGTACAATTATATAGAATACCATTTTAAAAATCCTCACATCTGGTTATTGTATTGCATAGTGGGTTCTAACAGTAAAATACCCTTTAACCTAAAATATGTTTATCTTTTAAAAAGGTTACCCTTTTACTAATTTACTTTCCATTTATCAAAGTTTCATATATCTTCATGTACTCTCTGATATTTTTGTCTTTACTGAACTTTTCTTTAGCCAGGGCTACACACTTATCTGTATAGTAAGATTTTGTATTTGCTTTAATTATTTCGACGCCCTCATAAATCTCCTCTAAGGTATTACCTTTGGCAATATAACCGCAGTTATTATCTGCTAGTTCAGGACACGCTGTCATATTATAAGTGATTACAGGTGTTCCACAGGCTATGGCCTCGGCAATGACTTTACCAAAAGACTCTTCTTTGGACAGGGATATAAAAACATCGCTGACACGATATAATCTGGCCAGCCACTTTAGATTTGTAACCAACGGAATGTTTTTAATAGGTTCAGGCAATGGACCTTCACTCATATTTCCAACTAATAGAATAAGATAGTCTTCTGGTGAAAGTAATTTGGCTAATTCTAAAAATTCATTGAAGCCTTTAGAAGGTCCCCAAGCTGAAGCTACTGAAAGTATAATAAACTTTTTATCAGCACCAAGAGACGCTCTTAATTCCTGCTCCTCCCCCGGATTAAAAATCCTTAAATCTACCCAGTTATAAATTCTCTTCATCACAAAGGCATCTTTAAAAAAGGATTCTTTCGCTTCCTTTGTAATCCAGTCTGATACGCCAATAACACCAAGTCTTTTTATTCTTTTAAAGTATTTCGCTTTATCTTTGTGCATTTTATTTGATCTGTCAAAAAACCAACTTTTAAGGGTATTATTTTCATTTGGACACTTTTTACAGATACTCTTCCATTGATAACACTGATTCGTAGTATAATGGGTACACCTGCCAGTGTAAAACCAGCAGTCATGAAGCGTAACTACTGTTGGGATATTCTTCTGACCCAGATATCTTAGCAGTAAGTTAAGGTTGATGTAATTACCATGTAAATTACCCAGATGTACCACATCTGGCTTTAATGCTTTCATATATCGTAACAGCTTTATGGTTGGGAGATATGAGTAATATCCTTGTAAACCAGTAATTCTTGATAAAAGTGCATGTATTTTATGGTCTAGCGGGCCACCGATACGGTAGCCATGTGGATAATTTTTTTTGCCAATGGAATAGGCAATGATATGTTTATGACCTTTATTGTAAAAGTAAATACCAAGTTCCCTTACAGTTCTTCCAGTACTTAGTCCTGAATAAATTTGATTTATATGCAATACTTTCATTTTTACACCTACCCATCTACTTATGCAAACCTTTACTTATATTAAATTATTTGCTTTTCTTATTCTGGGTACTTAGTAACTTAGATACGTACAATATAGCTTACTCTCAAAAGTATCTATATTCTCTGGTTTATATCCTTCTTTAAATGCATATAGTAACTGGGCAATTTGTCCCAGAGACACCTTATGCGTAATTGGTATTGTATAAAAAAGATCACTTCCTCTATATCCTCTTCCTGTAAGAGCTGATATAAATTCCTTTACCAGATCGTCAATATAAGCAAAATTTATTGTAATATCAGGATCACTGATATGGATAGGCAACCCATTTGAAATATTGTAACAAAAAGTTGCAATTACACTATTGTAATTAGGCTTACACCATCTACCAAATAAATTTGGAAGACGATAAATAAAGCTTTTTACCTGGTTATTCTCCCCATATTCATGAAGGAGTTCTTCACAAGCCTTTTTGCTTCTCCCATAAGGATTATCAAGAACTGCATGAATTGATGAGGTATAGAGGATAGGACAAGAATTTTTTCCAGCAGCCAAGTATTCAATCAGATTCTGTGTAAAACCAACATTACCGGTATAATAATCCTCTTTATTTTCTGTTCTATTCACTCCAGCAAGATGGTATACAAAATCACATACCTTACAATAATCACTTAATAAATCTTTACCAGTTTTTATATCATAACTTAAGATCTCAAGCCCTTCTTGTTCTGTTAAGGCAGCTATAAGGTTTTTTCCGACAAAACCATTTGCACCAGTAATTAATACTTTCATCCCTATCCCCTGTTTACTTCTTTATAACACAGTGTATTCTTGTACTTGGCTATTTATTATTTAATTTCTTAGCTCATTTTGAATATACTCTAAATCCAGCAAGATTTTCTTAACTTGATCCACCTCTAACTGTATGGCATTGTTGGAGTTAAATTCTTTGCTATGGCTTCTTTCCTTATCTCCTGTAACAAAGTAATTGTCATAATTTAAATCTCTGGTATCTGATGGTATTCTGTAATAGTTACCAAGGTCAACTGCAGCTACACATTCTTCATTGGTTAAGAGGGTCTCATACATCTTTTCCCCATGTCTCATTCCGATTAATTGAATGGGATTAGGGTCAGAGAATAGCTCTTGTATGGCCTTGGCTAAAACTCCTATGGTACAGGCAGGTGCCTTTTGCACTAATATATCTCCATTTTTGCCATTTGAAAAAGCAAATAAAACCAATTCAACGGCTTCTTCCAATGTCATAATAAATCTTGTCATATTAGCTTCTGTTACAGTAATGGGATTTCCTTTTTTAATCTGCTCTATAAATAAAGGAATAACAGAGCCTCTAGAACAAACTACATTTCCATATCTGGTACCACAAATGGTTGTTCTCTTCGTATCTACTATCCTTGATTTCGCTATAAATATCTTTTCCATCATAGCCTTGGAGGTTCCCATGGCATTGATTGGATAGGCAGCCTTGTCAGTAGAAAGGCATATTATTTTTGTAACACCGGTTTCAATACAGGCAGTTAACACATTATCCGTTCCAATGATATTGGTCTTCACTGCCTCCATGGGGAAAAACTCGCAGGAGGGTACCTGTTTTAGAGCAGCTGCATGAAAGCAAAAATCCGCACCATCTGCTGCATCTCTAATAGAAGCCAGATCTCTTACATCACCTATATAATACTTAATTTTATTTGTTTTATATTTGTGTCTTAAATCATCCTGTTTTTTTTCATCGCGGCTAAATATTCTAATTTCCCCAATATCACTCATCAAAAAACGTTCAAGTACAGCATTCCCAAAAGACCCTGTACCTCCTGTTATTAGTAAGGTTTTATTTGTAAACATACAGCAGTCTCCTTAAACAGGACAAAAATAAGTATCTGGTTTAGATGGATCAAACACTTCATTTGCCCAAATCAATGTTACACAGTCACTAATTCCTTCATTGATAATGTTGTGGGTATATCCTGGTGGAATATCCACAACCTCCAGCTTTTTAGAACTTACGTAGTAATTTATAACTTCCTCTGTTCCTATCTTACGTAATTGAATGAAAGCCTCTCCGCTTATTACAAGAAATTTCTCACATTTTGTATCATGAAAATGCTCCCCTTTTTTTATACCGGGTTTGATTACATTTACAGAAATCTGACCTCTTTCTTCTGTTTTAAATATTTCAGTAAAACTCCCTCTATTGTCTTTGTTACTTGATAAGGCGTACTTAAAATCCGTAGGCGGTAAATAACTTAAATAAGTAGAATAAAGTTTTTTAGTAAAAGCATCCTTCATATCAGGTATTTTATGATTACTTCTTGAATCTTTAAAGGAGTAGATTTTCTCTGCCAGTGCTTGAAGGGTTATACTATATAAAAGGCTGCGATCCAGGCTGTTTATATCCCCATTACCTTGGAGAGCCTCCTCTTTAAGCTGCCTAATGAACGTATCTATTACATCATCAATATAGTAAAAATTCATTACTGTATTGGGACTATGAATCTCGATGGGTTCATTTCTTGCAATATTATGGCAAAAGGTTGCAACAACAGAATGACTTCCGGGCTTTGCCCATTTCCCAAATGTATTGGTTAACCTGTAAATAATACTTTTGGCGCCAGTCTTTCTTCCATGTTCTTTCAGTAATTCCTCCGCTAATCGTTTACTTTTGGCATACTCTGTGTCTTGTACAGCCTGAACAGATGATGTATAAAGAATAGGGCATGCATTATTGTGAGCTTCCAGCATAAGAAGCAGTTCTTGAAAGAATACATAGTTTATTTCCATAAAGTCTTCTACTCTATTTGTCCGATGCACAGCTGTAAAATGAAAAACAAAATTACAATCTCTTGTATACTCCTTTAATTCCTCCATAGATGTTTGCATATCATATTCATAAATAATATAATCCTGTCCCATGGACTTAAGTCTGGTAATTAAATTACTACCAATAAAGCCCTTAGAGCCAGTTACTAATATCTTCATACGAATAACCACGCCTTTCCAAATTCTATCCTTTATTTCTTTTCTTATAATCCTCTATCACTTTTTCAAAATCTCTAATGAAATCTTTTTGCACCTGAGATTGGTTGTGGTATTTCTTCACACATTTGATTGCCCTTTTTTGATACTTGATTAGCCCTTCTTTTTTACCTGCAATCATTTTCAATGCTCTTTCAATATCCGTCGGTTTCGTTATGCAAATCGCCGCCTTTTTATCCATTAAATATTCAATGCCCGGATTCTTTTTGGGACCAATCGCTAAGACACTGCAAGTACTTGCTAAGCAATCCACTATTTTTGTTGAAAATGAATACTTGGTCAGTAATTTCATACCGAAATCAAAACTTTCTACATGAAGTGCAACATCACTTTTTCTGTAGATTTCCTTTAGTTCGTCTGCTGTAACGCCAGGATGTAGGGTAGCATTAATGCCATCCTGGAGCATTTTTTTCTTACTGCTTGATACTTTGTCTTTTGTATAGATGTCTAAAGTCATTACCACCCGATTACGATTTATATGAACTAAAGCCTCTTTGATCAGGCTTAAGGTTTTGTGTCGATTACAATATAACCTTCCGGCATAAATTAATTTAATAGGTTCATGAACCTCTTTTAGACTGTTATTTTCCTGTATGTCTTTGCACTTCATTAAGACTTTTGTTTCCAGATGAAATCTCTTCTTGTATAATTCTGCTTGCTTCT
>DALYNO010000281.1:0-5696 GCA_031975295.1 Anaerocolumna sp.
ACAACTTTTATTATCAGAAATTTATTTTATAATACACCTGCAAGGAGAAAGTTCTTAAAATCAGCAACAACAGAGGCAGGTTACATAAGTGACTTAATGGAGAGACTTGCACTTTCTCATCCTGAGGTTTCTTTTAAGTTTATTGTGAATGGGCAGATTAAACTCCATACATCGGGTAATCATAATCAGAAGGATGTAATTTATCATGTCTATGGCAGAGATATTACAGGCAATCTGTTATCCCTATACGGAGAAAGCGGTCAGATTAAAATAGAAGGCTTTATTGCCAAACCTATTGTATCCAGAGGAAACAGAAATTATGAGAACTATTTTATTAATGGTCGCTATGTAAAAAGCGGACTCATTAATAAAGCCATAGAAGAAGCCTATAGACCTTATATTATGCTTCATAGATATCCCTTTACCTCCTTGCTAATTACAATCGATAGTGAGTTAATAGATGTAAATGTACATCCAGCTAAATTAGAGATTCGTTTTAAAAATGGTGAAGAATTATATCAGTTAATCTACCAAACCATTAAAAGGACCCTTGAGGGAAAAGAGTTAATTCCAGAAGTGAAATTAACAGAAGACAAAGAAGAACCAAGAAAAGAAGAGCAAAAAATACCTGAGCCCTTTGAAATGAAGAGACGTCAGGAAAGTTTTCAAAATAAATATTATAAGGAATCAAATAATTACCAAACAGCAGATAAGGAACAGATTCAAGCTACTGAAATTGGACAGCTAAATCGGATCATTACACAAGCTCCTAACCTGCTAAAAAATGGTGCTGTACAAGAATTAAAGAAGAGAACCAGTGATTTCTCTTATCAGCCGTCAAATCAACTTACAGGTGTGGTACAAGAACAGAATCAATTCAATACAAATTCTATGGCTGATAACAGCAATTTGGATTTGGGAAATAAAGCCGAGAATGATTTAGAATATAATCAGGTAGATAAAATAGAAAGCAAATTGGAAAATAATCAGGTAGATGAAAATAAAAGTAATGGTAAAAACCATCCACCAGAAGAAGCTGAAAGAAATGCTAGAAACTATCCGGCAGAAGAAACACAAAATAGTGCTAGAAATCATCCAGCAGAAGAAACGAAAAGCAATACCAGAAACCATTCTCTAGAAGAAGTTGATAGAAATGCTACAAACTATCCGGCAGAACAGTTATCATTTATCTCTGAAGAGGCGGTTAAAGAACATGTCATAATTGGTCAGGTATTTAAAACCTATTGGATTGTTCAGTACGGAGACAAAATGTTTTTCATTGATCAGCATGCAGCTCATGAAAAAGTTTTGTATGAGAAGATTATGGCTTCCTTAAAGGAGAAAGAATTCTTTTCTCAGCAATTACTTCCGCCTATTATTCTATCATTAAGCTTAAGGGAAGAAGAGGCACTTCATAAACATATGGATTATCTTCATAAATTAGGATTTGAATTTGAAGAATTTGGTGGCAAAGAATATGCAGTCAGAGCGGTACCAGCCAATTTATATGGATTGGTTCAATATGAAATATTAATTGAACTCATTGACTCTTTGGTGGAAGAAGTTTATAATGATACGCCGGAAATTATACTGGAGAAAATGGCATCCATGTCCTGTAAGGCAGCTGTGAAAGGAAACCAAAAATTATCCTATGATGAGGCAAGAGCACTCATTGAACAACTTTTAACCTTAGAAAACCCTTATAATTGCCCTCATGGCAGACCAGTTATTGTCTCTATGAGTAAGTATGAAATTGAAAAGAAATTTAAAAGAATTCTATAAATATGATTTTGAGTAGGAGTCCAAATATGAAAACCCCTTTGGTGATTTTAACAGGTCCAACAGCAGTTGGTAAGACTGAGATTTCCATTAAACTTGCCAAGAGAATAAATGGAGAGATTATTTCTGCTGATTCTATGCAGGTTTATAAACACATGGACATAGGGACAGCCAAAATAAAAAAAGAAGAAATGCATGGAGTATTGCATTACCTGATTGATATATTAGAACCTAAGGAAGAATTCAATGTAGTTAAATTTCAGGAGTATGCTTTTCATGCAATGAATGAGATTTATGAAAAAGGAAAGATACCAATTATAGTTGGCGGAACAGGTTTTTATATTCAATCAGTATTATACGGCATTCATTTTAGTGAGAATGATGAAGATAACACTTACCGTAAGGAACTAGAAGAATTGGCAATTACTAAGGGTCAGACTTATTTACATGAAGAATTAAGAAAAGTCGATGAGAGTTCCGCTAATAACATTCATCCTAATAATGTAAAAAGAGTAATAAGAGCCTTAGAGTACTACAGACAAACAGGATTAAAAATATCTGAACATAATGAAGAACAAAGGCAGAAAGAATCGCCGTATAATTTCGCTTATTTTGTGCTGACAAATCACAGAGAGGTGTTATATGACAGGATTAATCTACGTATTGATAGAATGCTGGAAGCTGGATTAGTAGAAGAAGTACAGAGCTTGCTTCTGGCTGGTTGTACGAAAGAGATGGTATCCATGCAAGGTCTTGGCTATAAAGAAATTATTTCGTATCTTAATGGAGAATGCTCTCTGGAAGAAGCAGTTTATCTTCTGAAAAGAGATACCAGACACTTTGCCAAACGCCAATTAACCTGGTTTAAAAGAGAAAAAGAAGTAACTTGGATTGAAAAAAACAGATATGAAGACAAGGAAGATATTATTTTAGACGTACTAACCAATTATCTTAGTATGAAAAATATAATAAGCTAATCAATACAATAAGCTAATTGATATAATAAAACAATCCAAATAAAATGTGAATATTCATTATATTTATTATAGAAGTAAATTGTCAAAAGCCCAATATGCAATAAACGAATCACTACAATATTAAAGTAATCTGAGAAAGGCTACAACATGTCAAATGAAAAACATACATTAAACCAAATGTATCAAGAACTATCAATTTCAGAAAAAGTAATGGATTATTGTAAAGAGATAGAGGAAAGATTAAAACCTCGTTTTGAGGAAATAGATAAAGTAGCTGAATACAATCAGCTTAAAGTATTAAAGGCTATGCAGGAGAATAGAGTGAGCGACATACATTTTGCTGCAACAACAGGTTACGGCTATAATGATATGGGGAGAGATACCCTTGAAAGTGTTTATGCCTCTGTGTTTCATGCAGAAGCAGCCCTTGTAAGGCCCCAGCTAATCAGTGGTACCCATGCCTTAACCATAGCATTATCTGGTAACTTAAGACCAGGGGATGAAATCTTATCACCAGTTGGTAAACCATATGATACCTTAGAAGGGGTTATAGGTATTGGTGAAGAAGAGAATACTGATTCCAAAAGACTTACCGGTTCTTTAAAAGAATATGGCATTACTTATAGACAGGTGGATTTATTAGCTGATGGCGGTTATGATTATGAAAATATAAAAAATGCACTGAATGAAAAAACCAAATTGGTAACCATACAAAGGTCAAAAGGTTATGCCACAAGGCCAACACTTTCTGTAGCAAGAATCAAAGAACTTATTGTGTTTATTAAAAGTATCAAACCAGAAGTTATATGTATGGTGGATAACTGCTATGGTGAATTTGTAGAAACCATAGAACCAACCGATGTAGGTGCAGATCTTTGTGTTGGCTCCTTAATAAAAAATCCTGGTGGTGGTCTGGCGCCAATCGGCGGATATATTGTAGGGAAAGAAGAATATGTAGAAAATGCAGCTTTCAGACTTACAGCACCTGGTCTTGGCAAAGAAGTAGGGGCGACCCTTGGCATTAACAGTCAGTTATATCAAGGACTTTTTATGGCACCTCAAGTTGTATCAGGCGCATTAAAAGGGGCAATCTATGCTGCTAATATTTATGAAAAACTAGGTTTCTCTGTAGTGCCCAATGGAACAGAATCAAGACATGATATTATCCAAGCTGTTACACTGGGTACCAAGGAAAGAATTGTAGCCTTCTGCCAGGGGATTCAAGCGGCAGCACCTGTTGATAGCTTTGTAGTACCTGAACCATGGGCTATGCCTGGATATCAGAGTGATGTAATAATGGCTGCAGGTGCCTTTATTCAGGGTGCATCTATAGAATTAAGTGCGGATGCTCCTATCAAACCTCCCTATGCAGTATACTTTCAAGGTGGTTTAACTTGGTATCATGCAAAGTTTGGAATTTTAATGTCTGTGCAAAAGCTTTATGAATCCGGACTTATAAACCTGTAATTATAGGTTTGAGCTCCACGGTATACCACTATAATATAGTATGCAAAATAGCAATAATTTTCTAATTTTGTCTATTTGTGTAGAATAGGTATTTTGTGCTATTTTTATGTACAAATACTAGAATTTGTGTTAGAATGGTTCCTAGATTATTAGTCGGAGGTATCCTATGTCCAAAATGGGAAATAAGAATTCATGGGCTTTGTTTTTACTGATTTTAGCTGGAATTGTTTTAGGCGGTTTTATCGGATATTTAGCACAGGATGTTGCATTTTTATCGTGGCTTAATTTTGGACAAGATTTTGGGATAGGCGGTAAAAATAGTACCGATATAATTCGACTAGATTTGGGAATAATGGTAATTAGCTTTGGTTTAAAGATCAAAATTACCATAGCTGGTATTATTGGCGTTATACTGGCTGTCATTATTTATCGAAAGCTTTAATTTGGAATCCCCTTTTTTCTTGGAGAGAGAGAACAGGAGGAAAAATGAAAGATAAATACCTAACCTTAAAAGAAATGCCACTAACAGAGAGACCCTATGAGAAATGCGAGAGATTAGGAGCAGCCTCTCTAACGGATGCCGAGTTGTTAGCAGTTATAATACGGAGCGGATCAGTCAATGAGAGAGCTGTGGATGTGGCTGCAAGAGTACTTACCTGTTCTAAAACCTATACAGGCCTTATCGGACTTAATTATTTAAGTCTAAAGGATTTAAAATCCATTAAGGGAATTGGCAGAGTAAAAGCAATACAACTTGCATGTGTTACTGAATTAACAAAAAGAATGGCTAAAGCAACCAATGAAGGGAAGTTGCAATTAACTACACCTGAAGCGGTTGCTAATTATTATATGCAGGACTTAAGACACCAACCCAGAGAAATCGTACTCCTTGTGATGCTGGATGGAAAGAGTAAAATTTTAAAAGACATGGTGATTTCGTCAGGGACAGTAAATAGTTCATTATTGTCGCCCAGAGAAATTTTTTTAAGTGCCTTAAAATATGAGGCAGTAAATATCATATTACTACATAATCACCCAAGCGGAGACCCAACACCTAGCAGAGAAGATATACAAACCACAAAAAGAATGAAAGATGCTGGTAATTTAGTTGGAATTAGACTTATGGATCACATAATTATTGGAGATAATAAATATATAAGCCTTGGTGAATTAGGTTATGTATAATAAAACCCACTGCATTATTAATTCTTTAAAGAGTTGTTAATGCTCAAATAAGAAGTGTGAATTATGTTATTTATAATTTGCGCTAAACGACTGGAAGGAGATTTTACATTGACAGGAAAAACATTTGGAATTGACTTAGGGACAAGTACCATAAAAATATATCAAAAAAATGACGGAGTTATTCTGGACGAGAAAAATATAATTGCAATTGCAAACAGAAAGCAAGTTATTGCAGCAGGAGATGAGGCTTATGAAATGTATGAAAAAGCTCCTGTTAACATTGCGGTC
>DALYNO010000282.1:0-1794 GCA_031975295.1 Anaerocolumna sp.
GCGCATGACGCTTAATAGGAAGGTGTCACTGATGTGACAGCGCGTCAGCGCTAGACTCTGGCGAGCCAGACTCTTTGTCCTAAGTAAAAAATATGGTTCAAGCCTGATTGAGCAAATGTTCATAAATTATATTACATTGTTCAGAATATGTTCAGTAGACATATGATACCATAGTTTCAATTCCATTATGGGGGGAAAAGACATTTGAGTATGCAATAGGAGTATACCTTTCATAAGGTTTGATAAATACTTTTAGGAAATGGCGAAACAATCAGGTTTCAGGTGTTCATCCTACAAACTATTTTATGGCTTTAGTCACCCTTTTGGCGAGATTCAGCCATATAACTCTATTATTTGCAGGATAAATAAATCAGGTCTAAGAGCTTTGCAATTACCTAATAAATACTTTAGTGAAAAGGAGTGAAAATTATGTTTAAAAAATACCGAAGTTCAATTAGTAAACTACTTGTACTGGTTTTGTTGGTCTCGGTTTTTAGTGGACTTATGCCTGGTAATCAAGTATACGCAGCTGATGTAAGAGCACTTACTTCGGCAGAAGCAGCAATAACATCAGTAACCTTGACAGTGGATGGTAAAGCTATTACACCGGATCAACCCAATAGCGAGCCCATTAGTCAGACGGCAAATGTAGATCTAAGCTTTGGATGGAGACTGGAAAACGTAACTAACTTACAAAGAGGTGATTATCTGGAAGTTGATTTTCCAGTTCAGTATTTTGTAGGGCTGACAGGTATAGAGAACGGTTTGCTAAAAATCAATGGGAATACTGTAATAGGTAAATATGAGTTTTTTGATACAGGCAAACTTAGGTTAACCTTTGAAGAAACGAATCTTTTAAATGTTGAAGGTACAGTAAACATTTCTGGAAGCCAATTTAAAGTACCTTCTTCTGGAAGTAACCCTGTTGCCGTTACTTTTCCTGTATCCGGAAGTGCCATTACATATGTTAAATTTGCGCCTAATGGTGTAACAAGTTCAATAGGCAAGGACGCAAGTGCAGATAAAGAATTAAATGCAACTCAGATTAATTGGCAGATTGATGTGAATAAAAAGTTAGAGCAGATAATTGCAGCTGTAGTAGAAGATGCTATTCCAGCAGGTTTAGATTTCGACTCTGCAAGTCTTAAAGTCTATAAGCTGAATGTTGGTCTTGATGGGAATGTATCGGACACAACAGAAGAATTAGATAATGTTACATATACACAGGAGGGAGATAAAATCCTTATCCATCTGGGGGATATTGATAGTGCCTACAGAATTAAGTATACAACTGGAATAAATTCAGCTGGTGTGAAAGAAAAATCTTTAACTAATACAGCAACTTTTCAGGGTGTGAAAAACGGACAGCCTGTAACAATTGGTACAGTTAGTAAAAAAGTAGATAACCCAAGAGGTGCAGTTATTGAGAAAACCGGCAATACAGACAAGCAAATCAATCCTACCAAAGTGGATTGGACCATTTATATTAATAAAAATGAAAGTACAGTCACAGGAGCGGCTATCAGAGATACAATTCCTGACGGTTTAAAATTACGTGATAGAAATAGTGACACAAAGATAGATTCAAAAGATATTATGATTACTCCTATTTCCTATGAGGGTGGAACCTGGGTTGTTACAGGAGCTGCTATTTCAGCAAATGATTTTACAACAACTTATACAGAGAATACAACAGGTTCGGATAAATTGGAAATTCAATTTCACCAGCCTATTACCTCAGCCTATAAAGTGGAATACACAACGAACATAATGGATAGTGGAAAAACTTCCTTT
>DALYNO010000282.1:1804-5695 GCA_031975295.1 Anaerocolumna sp.
CTTTACCAATTCTGCTAATTTATATGATGTAAGTACCAGTGAGGAAATCCTTCTAAATACTACCCCTGCTAAAGCTACGGTGAATATAGTAAGAGGACCCATTCTTACAAAAGCAGGTCAGGAAACCATTGATTACAATCAAAAATATATTGATTGGACTGTGGATATCAATAAAAAAGAAGAAATTATTAGAAATCCTGTTCTAACAGATCATATTGGTGCTGGTCTGGGAACTGCTGAAAATATCAAAATTTATCAATTAATTGTAAATCCAGATGGCAGTACAAAAACCACAGGTGATGATCTATATGAAAATCCATATATAGCCACTCCCCATACGGGCAGTAATAATGGTTTTACGATCAATTTTGGTACAGAAATTGATCGTGCATATAGAATAACTTATAGAACCAAGATAACGGATATTAATAAAACTGGTGGGTATAAAAATACTGCTGTATTATCTGGTGCATTACCATCTGGGGAAGGTATTGGTCCAGGGGGATCTGTTAATTATGATGTAACAAAAGAACCAACCATATCAAATTCCATTGGCAAAACCTCTACAGCGATTGATTATGCAAACAAAACCATAGACTGGAAAATAACCGTTAACCCCAAAAAAGAGCCAATGAAAGAACTAAAGTTAACAGACTCCTTTGAAAAGGGTGGACTTCAATTGGTTACTGGTTCAGCAATTATAATGAAAGGCAGTACTAAGTTAAAGGAAAATGTTGATTATACTCTTACACCAAAAAATGAGGACCTTAAAGGTGGATTTGAAATTGATTTTAATGGTGGCAGTAATAAACATACAGTACAAAATGAGATCTATACCATAACCTTTACCACAAAGTTTGATCGTGCCTGGTCCACTGAGGATTATCAGATTGCTACTTACATTAATAAAGTAAAGGGTCAGTGGTTTGAAGATTCTAGAACTGGAATACAGACAAAAGAGGCAACTGCAAAGAAAGATGTAGTTGATCTGGCAGAAAATAACGGACAGAAAAACGGTACTGTAGTGTTAAATGGCTCCAATAGAAAAGAAAGAGAAATTGACTGGGCAATAGATACAAATTTCTTGTCTGAAAACTATACGTCCTATACGCTGGTGGATGAATGGGATACGACATATCATTTATTAAAGAGCGGAAGTATTAAAATTGCTCCTTATACTGTAAATGCTGCAGGAAATATTAATGTTGGGTCACCTATAGATGAGGCTGACTATGCCACTTTAGGCATATCTGTATCAGGTATTAGTAATGGAGGCTTTACAATTAAGTTTCAAAATCTTGCTAAGCCTTATAGAATTACATATACTACTGAGCTGATTGGTCAGTCTCAATCCCAGTATTTAAATACAGCCAATGTCACTGGGGTATGGAAAGATGGCGGAACAGTTAAGGATACATTAACTAAATCTGTTCAATATTCTCCACAGAATGTTGAAAGTAAATTTATAACAAAAGATGGACAACAAGAAGGCAGCAAACCTTATATTAAGTGGAAAGTTCTGTTTAATAGCAGTTTATCCTATATGAAAGATGCGGTAGTGACAGATGAATTATCCTCAAATCACAGTTATGTATATGGTAGTATTGTGGTTTCTGAAAAAACCGCTCAAGGTTATAAAATTATCACACCGGGTACAGATACTTACACGGTAGAGATTAAAAATAATGAAAATAACAATACACAATATTTCGTATTGCAATTCCACAAGGCTATTTCTACCGAATATGAAATTACATATAGAACTAAGATATCAGATAGTGCAGTAAATGGAGCTAATCTATCCAATGAGATTGCATTTAATGGATTAGGAGTCACTACTGAAAATAAGGATTCCCAGGATTATGTTACCATACAAAAAATCTCTTCTGGTGGTTCAGGAACAGGTGAAATAGGGGAATTAACCATTACCAAAAAGGATGCCTACTCAAATGAAAGACTAGCTGGAGCAGTTTTTGATTTAGTAAACGTCAATAAGGAAATTATTTATAAATCCTTAGTAACAGGTGATGATGGAACCATTACAATTTCAATTGATAGATCTACATTCCAGTCAGGTTCATCCCTTTATTTAAGAGAGACAAGTGCACCAGCTGGTTATATACTAAAAGATCCATCTGATTCCGCTAATTGGACACAGGTCCATTACAATCCTGATGAATTCAATGAAGTTACAGTTCAAAATCAAAAGCTGAGAGAATTAAAAATTGTAAAAACAGGTTCTGATGGAGTCAGCCTTCCGAATGCTACATTTGAAGTAACCGGACCTAATGGCTATACAAAGACTGTTAAAACCCTAGCTAATGGTTCTGTTACATTACAAGGCTTGGAATTTGGTGATTATACGATTACTGAGACAGGGGCACCTGCCGGCTATCAGTTATCAGATGAAAACAATACGTATATTGTGAATTTAAGTGAATCAGATACTTCAGTTACGCCAAAAGTGTTAAATGTTATAAACCAGAACTTACGCACCCTAGAAATTCATAAAACAGATATTACAGGAAATAATTCTTTACCCGGAGCAGAATTTAGAGTAACCGGACCGGACGGATTTAATCAAACTATAACAACTGGTGTTGGCGGAAAGGTCAAAGTCAGTGGTTTATACTTTGGTACATATACCATAACTGAAACAAAAGCACCTGAAGGCTATCAGCTTAAGTCAGGTGAAACGGTTAAGACGGTAACACTAACAAAAGACTCGGATGAAGTCACCACAGTTTTAGTTAAAAATGATTCCTTAAGATCATTACGAATTATTAAGGTGGCTGAAAATGATTCTACCCAAAAATTAGATGGAGCAGAGTTTGAATTATATGATAGCAACAATGTTCAAATAGGCGGAATATATACCACTAAAAATGGCGAGGCTATTATACCTGATTTAACTTATGGAAGTTATCGATTGATAGAAATCAAAGCACCTAAGGGATATCAATTACCACAAAATCCGGAAACATTGGTAGATATTAATGAAAATAGCCAAATTATCATTGATAAAGTAATTGAGAATGAAAGTCTAAAAACAATTAAGGTTATAAAAGTTGATAAAGAAAAGCCGGATGTTACATTACCGGGAGCTGAATTTAAACTATTTGATGAAAATGGTGTGCAAATTGGCGGCAAATATGTAACGGATAAAAATGGTGAATTTGTAATAAAAGATCTTTTGGTAGGCAATTATAAATTGGTTGAAACAAAGGCACCAAAAGGATATAGCATACCAGCTGACCCTATTACAAATATTACAATTACATATGATACGGACAATGATACCATATTACCTGGCATTGGAAATGAAGTCTATAGGTCATTACAGATAACAAAAATTAATAAAAATGACAGTACGGTTAAATTAGCAGGTGCCAGATTTGCATTATATAAGGAAGATAAATTGATTGATGATACTATTGTAACAGATAATCAGGGAAATGCTTTCATATCAGACCTGTTAACTGGCGATTATATTTTAAAAGAATTGGATCCTCCAACCGGATACCAATTAACATCAGACAATTCTACTTCTGTTAAAATAGAAGTGGGTTCTCCGCTTATAACTATGGTTACCATAACAAATGAGGAACTTAGGAGTCTAATCATTAAGAAAACCGACGCATCAAATGCTAAATTATTACCAGATGCAGAATTTTTAGTAACAGGTCCTGATGGATTTGCAAGAGCGGTTAAGACTGGAACTGATGGTACAGTTACCATTACAGATTTAAAATTTGGTGATTATACGGTTAAAGAGACCAAGGCACCAGCTGGTTATAATTTGAATGGAAAGGAAGAGGTTATCCGTATAGATGGCAGCAGTCTTACATTCACTGTAGGAATTGAAAATTGGGTGTATATTCCTGGTGAAAT
>DALYNO010000283.1:0-5695 GCA_031975295.1 Anaerocolumna sp.
AAGAGGAGATAGGTTATGACTTTAGACGAAAAATTAGAGCAATTTTATAATGCCGCCATGGAAAGTGCTACAAGTCAAAATATTCAAATAATAGATGAGTATCAGAAATCTCTTCAAATAATATATGATGAACACAAAATCGAAGCTTTAAGAAAAGCAGAAACAACTTATCGTTTAGAGGCAGAAAAACTTTTACGTGAAAAAAATCGTCAGCTTTCCAATGAAGTAATTTTACTTAAAAGAAAGCTAAGTGAAAGAGCCTCTGAACTAAAGGTTAATTTATTTGAAGAAGTAGCTGGAAATATACAAGAATTTATGAAGACATCAGAATATTTTGATTTACTTGCTAAACAGATAACAGAAGCTAAGAACTTTGCTGGTAATGAAGAGGTAACTATCTATATTAATCCTACTGATATTAGTCTAAAGGCAAACTTAGAGGCTAATACCAAAGCCGTACTAACTGTTAGTACAATAGATTTTATTGGTGGAACCAGAGCAGTTATCCATGATAAAAACATTTTGATAGATAATTCCTTTTTAACCAAGTTAGAGGAAGCTAAAAATTCCATTACATTATAGTAGATTGCGTGGAATATTACAATTTAAGAAAGGGGATTTTTCTCCATTATGAATATAACAGGAAAGATATTTGGAATTAACGGACCAATTGTTTACCTATCTGGAAATCAAGGCTTTAAAATGGGCGAAATGGTTTTGGTTGGTAAAGAAAGACTTGTAGGCGAAGTAATTGGTCTATCTAAATCAGAAACAACCATCCAGGTATATGAGGAAACAACAGGTTTAAGACCTGGAGAAGAAGTATACTCCACAGGTGCAGCTATTTCTGTAACCTTAGCACCAGGAATTATAGGAAATATATTTGATGGTATTGAAAGACCATTAAAAGAAATTTCTGCTAAATCTGGAGCTTTTATTGCCAGAGGTGTTAGTGTAGAGTCCTTAGATACGACAAAATTATGGGATGTTCATATAACAGTAAAAGAAGGGGATGAAATCTTTGGAGGTACGATTATAGCTGAAGTACCTGAAACCAGTGCTATCTTTCACAAATCTATGGTTCCACCAGAAGTTTCAGGTGTAGTAACTAAAGTAGCAGCTGATGGAAAATACACTATAAATGATACGATTGTTACTATAAAAACTCCAAATGGAACTGAAAAAGAATTAACCCTTACACAAAAATGGCCAATTCGTGTTCCAAGACCTACTCACAAAAGATATGCATCTGATAGACCATTGATTACAGGACAGCGTATATTAGATACACTCTTCCCTATTGCAAAAGGTGGTACAGCAGCTATCCCTGGCGGGTTTGGTACCGGTAAAACAATGACACAGCATCAGTTAGCAAAATGGTCTGATGCAGATTTAATTGTTTACATTGGTTGTGGTGAACGTGGTAATGAAATGACAGAGGTACTAGAGGATTTCTCTAAATTAGTCGATCCTAAATCCGGTAACCCTCTATTAGATAGAACTACCCTTATTGCTAATACTTCTAACATGCCTGTTGCTGCCCGTGAAGCAAGTATTTACACAGGTATCACTTTAGCTGAATATTACCGTGATATGGGATATCATGTAGCAATCATGGCTGACTCTACTTCTCGTTGGGCAGAGGCACTTCGTGAATTATCTGGTCGTTTGGAAGAAATGCCAGCAGAAGAAGGTTTCCCTGCATACTTAGCATCAAGATTATCTGGCTTCTATGAACGTGCAGGCTTTATGGAGAACTTAAACGGTACAGAAGGAAGTGTATCTATTATCGGTGCAGTATCACCTCAGGGTGGTGACTTCTCAGAACCTGTTACCCAGAACACAAAACGTTTTATCCGCTGCTTCTGGGCACTTGATAAATCTTTAGCCTATGCAAGACATTTCCCTGCTATTCAATGGCTTACAAGCTACAGTGAATATTTAAACGATCTGGAACCTTGGTATACACAGAATGTAGGTTCAGATTTTGTAGACTGCAGAAATCAGATATTAAGTATATTAACTCAGGAAAGTCAATTAAATGAAATTGTTAAATTAATTGGTAGTGATGTACTTCCTGATGATCAAAAATTAGTATTAGAAATTGCCAGGGTAATCAGACTTGGATTTGTACAGCAGAATGCATATCATCCATCTGATACTTATGTTCCTTTACCAAAGCAACTTAAGATGATGGAGACAATCCTATATCTATTTAGCAGATCCAAGCAATTAATAGCAATGAATATGCCTATGTCTTTATTAAAACAAGACTCTATATTTGATAAAGTTGTTTCCATTAAGTATGACGTTGCTAATGACGAACTAAATAAATTTGATGATTATAAAACCATGATAGATGAATTCTATAATCACATTATGGCTAAAAACGCTTAAGGAGGGCAGAAAAATGGCGATAGAATATTTAGGACTAAGTGAAATTAATGGCCCTCTTGTAGTATTAGAAGGAGTTCGTAATGCCTCCTTTGATGAAATTGTTGAAATAACCGTAGAGGGCAAGAAAAAAATCGGAAGAATTGTTGAAATATACGAAGATAAAGCAGTAATTCAGGTATTCCAGGGAACAGAAGAAATGTCACTTAATAACACACACACCAAATTAACTGGTCATCCTATGGAAGTTACCTTATCTGAAGAAATACTCGGTCGTGTATTTAATGGTATTGGTCAGCCAATCGATGGACTTGGTACAATCGTATCTGACGTTAAAAGAGATGTTAACGGACAGCCATTAAATCCATGTTCCAGAGAATATCCACGTAACTATATTAATACAGGAATATCCACCATAGACTGCCTCACAACACTTATTCGTGGTCAGAAACTGCCTATCTTCTCAGGCAATGGTCTGCCACATGATCAATTGGCTGCCCAGATTGTTAAACAAGCATCTTTAGGTGAAAATAGTGATGAAGAATTTGCTATTGTATTTGCTGCCATGGGTGTTAAACATGATGTTGCTGATTTCTTCCGCCGTACTTTTGAAGACAGCGGCGCTAGTTCTCACGTGGTTATGTTTCTAAATCTTGCAAATGATCCAGTAGTAGAAAGATTAATCACTCCAAAAGTAGCATTAACGGCTGCTGAATACCTTGCATTTGAAAAAGGTATGCATATCCTGGTTGTATTAACAGATATGACTTCCTTTGCAGAAGCCATGCGTGAAGTTTCCTCTTCAAAAGGTGAAATTCCAAGTAGAAAAGGTTATCCAGGATATTTATATAGTGACCTTGCTACACTTTATGAAAGAGCAGGTATTGTAAAAGACAGTAAAGGTTCTGTAACGCAGATACCAATTCTAACAATGCCTAATGATGATATTACACATCCAATTCCTGACTTAACGGGATATATAACAGAAGGACAGATCGTTCTTGATCGTTCTTTACATCAAAAAAATGTATATCCGCCAATCAATATCCTTCCATCTCTATCCCGTCTTATGAAGGATGGTATCGGTAAAGGATATACCAGAGAAGATCACCAAGATCTTGCTAACCAGTTATTCTCCTCTTACGCAAGAGTAGGTGATGCCAGAGCTTTGGCTAGTGTTATCGGTGAAGATGAACTTTCTCCGCTGGATAAAAAATATCTGGCTTTTGGTGTGGCTATGGAACAAGAATTTATTAAACAAGGAATGGCTGAAGACAGAACTATTTCTGAAACTCTTAATAAAGGATGGGAACTATTAGGTATGCTTCCTAGGGAAGAACTTGACCGTATTGATACTAAAATACTGGAGAAGTTTTATGTTGCTCCAGCTGAAAAAGCTGCTGCTACAACAGAGGTATAGTTCTTTTACTTACGCTATTAACTGAAAGGCATGGGTGTTAATATGAATCCAAATACTTTTCCCACCAAGGGAAATTTAATATTAGCTAAAAACTCACTTGCCTTGGCAAAACAGGGTTATGAACTTATGGATAAGAAACGTAATATTTTAATCCGTGAGCTAATGGAGCTAATTGATAAAGCAAAATACATTCAGGCAGAAATAGACGGTACCTTCAACAATGCTTACACCGCTTTACAAAAAGCAAATATTGAAATGGGTATTCGTAATGTAGAAGATTTAAGTAGTACCATTCCTGAGGAAAATTCCATTGAAATTAAACAAAGAAGTATTATGGGAGTTGAAATACCTTTAGTAGATTTTGATCTATCTGATAATAAACCTACCTATTCCTTTTTTAACACCAAACTTTCTTTAGATGAAGCTACCAACCGTTTTAAGAAAGTTAAGGAATTGACCTTACGTTTAGCAACCATTGAAAATTCTGCATATCGTCTGGCAACCAATATTAATAAAACGCAAAAACGTGCAAACGCTTTAAAAAATATAACTATTCCTTACTATACACAGTTAACTCGTGATATTCAAAATGCTCTGGAAGAAAAAGAGCGTGAAGAATTTACTAGATTAAAAGTTATAAAGAGAAGGAAAGGATAGTAACTAGCCGTAAAAACAGCCCATTCATATTACTGTTTTTTACGGCTATTTTGTTACACTTTTGAGACTTATTATACTTGTATTTACAACTTAGTCAAAATATAGTAAAATAAATGCATGATACAATAATTAATTGGGGGTAACCAATGGCAGATAAACAATCTAAACATGAATTATTAAGTAAATGGATTGAAGATAATATAGCAAACAATACCTTTTCCCCCGGAATAAAAATACCTTCTGAAAATGAATTAGCGACTAAATTTGCAATCAGCAGACAAACTGTAAGGCAATCCATTGGTAATCTGGTATCCAAAGGAATTCTTATCAGAGAACAAGGCAGTGGTACTTATGTTAATAATAAAATAACCCCTGCCATCCGACAGGAGACCAAACGCATAGGTGTCATTACCACCTACTTGGATGACTATATCTTTCCTACCATTATACATGGTATAGAAGAAGTCTTAACCAGCAATGGCTATACACTCTCCCTTGGTATTACGCATAATAAAACTGCAGATGAAGAAAATTGTCTGATGAAAATGATGGAAAG
Source organism: Anaerocolumna sp. (assembly GCA_031975295.1). Classification (GTDB taxonomy): domain Bacteria; phylum Bacillota; class Clostridia; order Lachnospirales; family Lachnospiraceae; genus Anaerocolumna. The sequence continues at coordinate 5,028 of DALYNO010000283.1, forward strand.
TGGCATAGATGGTTTAATCATTGAAGGCACTAAAACTGCTCTTCCAAATACGAATATCTCCCTCTATAACAAATTAATAGAAAATAATATTCCCATGGTATTCATAAATGGGTATTACAATGATTATAAAGGCTCCTACGTTGTGATGGATGATGTTAAGGCAGGCGAAACCCTAACAAATATATTAATTGAAAAGGGACACCGGCGTATTGGAGGTATTTTTAAATCCGATGATATTCAGGGATCTAAGCGCTATGAGGGAATGCAAAAATCCTTAAAAAATCATAAGGTAAACAGAGATGATTCTTTAATATTGTGGTATACCACAGAGGATTTTAAATACCTGTTTGATGGAAGTATGGATAAGATGATATTAGAGCGATTTAAAGATATTACAGCCATTGTCTGTTATAATGACTTAGTTGCAGGTGAAGTGATTCAGTTGCTGAAACGAAACAATTTAGTTATTCCAGACCACATTTCTTTAGTAAGTTTTGATAATTCATTTCTTGCAAAGCAGATTGTATATAATCTAACCTCAGCTGTTTATCCTTTTAAAAAAATAGGCAAAAAATCAGCACAGCTTATTCTACAGTCCATTCAAAATCCCAATTATATAGAACATATCAGTATGGTTCCATCCATTAAGTTAAGAGGATCTATAAAAA
>DALYNO010000284.1:0-4060 GCA_031975295.1 Anaerocolumna sp.
ATCATAAAGAATCAAGTTTAGGAAGAGAAAGAACCCCTAGCAAAGATGCAAGCTTTGACAAAGATAGAAGCTTTCATAAAGAAAGAAGTTTTGACAAAGAAAGAAGCTTTGACAAAGAAAGAAGTTTTGATAAAGAGAAGAGATTTAGTAATTCAAATACAGGTCATTCAAAAAATAAAGGAAATGTTAATTATAATAAAAAGAGTACTAGGAGCAAAAGTTATAGGTAATGTGCTCCTGGTTAAGGGAGTGTAACATGGATAAAATCAAGGTGATGAAAGAATTGGTCCACCAATTAAATGAAGCAGGTAAATCATACTATCAGGATGATAAAGAAATTATGAGCAATTATGAGTATGATGCTTTGTATGATAAATTGGTTGCACTAGAGCAAGAGACTGGAACAATACTTTCTAACAGTCCAACCATTCATGTTGGTTATGATATATTAAGTGAATTACCGAAAGAGCGACATGAGGAGTCCATGCTTTCATTAGATAAAACCAAAGAGGTTTTAGTATTAAAAGAATGGCTTGGAGTGAAGAAAGGGTTACTATCCTGGAAATTAGATGGACTTACCATTGTGTTAACCTATAAGAACGGAAAGCTTGACAAAGCGGTAACCAGAGGCAACGGTGAAATAGGAGAGGTTATTACAAACAATGCAAAAACTTTTAAGAACATTCCTGGTAAAATTCCTTATGAAGGGGAACTAGTTCTACGTGGTGAGGCAATTATTAAATATTCTGATTTTACTAGAATGAATGATCAGATAGAAGATGTAGATGCGAAATATAAGAATCCAAGAAATTTATGCAGTGGAAGTGTACGTCAGTTAAACAATGAAATTACTGCCAAGAGGAATGTGCATTTTTATGCATTTTCCCTTGTACGTAGGCAGGATTCTATAGAAATTAACGCTAGAGAAGAGCAGCTTAAGTGGCTTAGCCAGTTAGGATTTGAAACGATTGATTATAAAACAGTTACAGCTGATAATGTAGAAGAAACAGTGGCTTGGTTTTCTGAACAGGTAGTGGATAATGATTTACCATCGGATGGATTAGTTTTGTCATTTGATGATATAGCATATGGTAAATCCCTTGGACAGACCGCAAAGTTCCCCAGAGACTCCATCGCCTTTAAATGGACAGATGAAATAAAGGATACCATTCTTACTGAAATTGAGTGGAGCGCATCAAGAACAGGTTTAATAAACCCTATTGCAATTTTTGAACCAGTCGAATTAGAAGGAACAACTGTTTCCAGAGCCAGTATTCATAATATAAGCATTATGGAATCTCTAGAGCTGGGTATTGGAGATACAATACAAGTTTACAAAGCCAATATGATTATTCCGCAGATTGCAGATAATTTATCTAAAAGTGGTGGAATCATAATACCTTCAGAATGCCCTGTTTGTCATGAGCCAACTAAAATCCGTCAAGAAAATGATGTTAAGGCACTCTACTGTATAAATCCAGAATGTCTTGCAAAGAAAATTAAATCCTTTACCCATTTTGTGGCAAGAGATGCTATGAATGTAGATGGTTTGTCAGAAGCAACCATTGAGAAATTCATTGCAAAAGGTTTTATAAAAGAATTGGCTGATTTATTTCATTTGGCTGCCTATAAGGAAGAGATTGTTACCATGGAGGGTTTTGGTGAAAAGTCTTACGGTAATTTGATTGATTCAATAGAGAAAGCCAGAACTACCATACCAGCTAAGTTCTTATACAGTTTGGGAATTCAAAACATTGGGCTATCTAATGCTAAGTTAATATGCAGAGAGTTTAATAATGATTTTGACAAGGTCCGACATGTACAGAGAGAACAATTATTAATGATACCTGGTATTGGGGACGTTATTGCTGATACATTTGTAATGTTTTTTAATGATGAAAAAAACAATAAATGGGTTGATGATTTACTGAAAGAGATTGTATTTGAGGAAGTACAAGTGGCTGCAACAACTGGACAGGAATTAGTTTCTGGTAAGACATTTGTTATTACAGGATCTCTCGAGCAATTCACCAATAGAAATGAGTTGAAAGAAGCTTTGGAGAATCAAGGTGGTAAAGTAACTGGTTCAGTAACAGCTAAAACCGATTATCTGATTAACAATGATAATTTGTCTGCTTCTTCTAAAAATAAAAAAGCAAAAGAACTAGGTATTCCGGTAATTACTGAGCTTCAGGTAATTGATTTGTTAAAAGGAGTAAATACTCTTTAGATTTTGGTGGATAGAGCACTGTAAAGTGTAATTTATTGATAATTTAATAAAACTGTCAATTTATAAAACTGAAGCACCCTATATAATATCAAATCACAGGTTATCGGCATTTTGATGCTGATAGCCTTTTTGTATGAATCCTTTTATAATTTAGATTCCATAGTAATATGTAAGCTGTTTCAATTCAGTTCTATTGTAACAGTAGAAAATAATTACTTGGTATGATATACTATTTTTACCATATGAGGAACGAGAGGAATAGTAACTTATGTTGGATATAAATGAGGAGGGTCTAAGTAAATGAAATCAATGTTAAAAAGTATGAAAATGCGTAAAAATGAAATTTCTGACCATTTATTGCCTTTATTTGAAGACATTGTTCAAACCTACAAAGGAGAGGAATGTGAAGGAAAATTTATCAATGCCATGGAAGAACAGCTTACCAAAGAGCAACGTTTACGGATATACGAGCAAAACGGAAGTTGTAATGGTACAGGCTATGATAAAGCACGTAAATCTTTCGCACAAGAACATGCTGACAAGCCACTTGCCCAACGGTTAGAACTATTTAAAAGTACCTTTGGCAGGTCAGGTGATTTAAACGATGATAATACCCTCACTGTTTCTTTTGCTTGTGGACATGGGTACTATAAGCATGCACCCAAAGGGATGTTTCGATATCCAGCATCCATTGAATCCTATTTTGAAAGATGCGCAGGTGGGAGATTATATGAATACCAAAAAGCTTTGGGAATAAAACTAAAGATTAAGGCAGTTGATGTGTCTCCCCTTAAAGAAAACCTTGTAAACCCTGTTGTATTTACATTTGAGATTGTGGATTAAAACAAACGTAACGTATGAATTAGGAGAATTTCATTTGGTAACACGTATTGCTAGGTTACTTAAATTATGACGTTTTTTTTGTTTGTGTACTATTGCATTGATAATCAGCACATGTAACGTATGAATTAGGAGAATTTCATTTGGTAACACGAATTGCTAGGTTACTATAAATTATGACGTTTTTTTGTTTGTGTACTATTGCATTGATAATCAGCACATGTAACGTATGGATTAGGAGAATTTCATTTGGTAACACGTATTGCTAGGTTACTTAAATTATGACGTTTTTTTGTTTGAGTACTTTTCCATTGATAATCAGCACATACAAAGAAAAGAGGTATGTGCTGTTCTTGTAAACTGAATTTATTGAGCAATTTTAAGCCTGTAGGAGTGCATAAGAATTAATGACCCTCCTGTTGAGAGCTGTCATTTATTTCTTTTTTTTAGTGATAATATAAACATTGAGGCGACAAGTAGTAAGTATAGCCCATAAAAAACATATGCAACCTTATTTCCGCCTATAAAAGTTAATTCTGGATGTTGTAAAGCATAAAAAATATAAACAATCATTATTATTGATAAAGAAAAGCCTGTAAATAAGAATATCTTTGACTTACTCATGAAATCATCCCTCATTTTTTATTTGTTATTCTAATTATGTAATAAAAATCCAGATATTTCAATTCTATTTTATCAAAATAAGTTTTTGCTAAGTTTTCATGAAATTCAGACCTAAATGGTTATTTCAGGACTGGATTGACATTATGTCCAAGATGTAGTATATTAAATCTAATGACAAAAGCTATGAAAAGAAAAGTAGGCAATGATATATGTTACAGAGAGCTTCAAGGGTGAGAAGAAGTACAGAAGGCATTGTTGAAAATGGTCTTGGAGCCGCGTACCGACTACATTATTGTATAGGCTACGATGGGAGTGCCCATTACAGCACCAGAGTATCAATAGGAATCTGTACTCGCTAAGTTCTGC